>NZ_CP054301.1:3765000-3805000 GCF_013372285.1 Marinomonas primoryensis
GTGCTCAATCTCATTAATAATGCGACCAGATACCGTTTCCAGCAACTCGTACGGAAGATGCGCCCAACGTGCGGTCATGAAATCGATGGTTTCAACGGCGCGCAGTGCAACAACGTATTCGTAACGACGACCGTCACCGACAACGCCAACCGATTTAACTGGCAAGAAAACCGCGAACGCTTGGCTCGTCTTGTCGTACCAACCCGATCTGCGTAACTCCTCAATGAAGATAGCGTCCGCACGGCGAAGAATATCTGCGTACTCTTTTTTCACTTCACCCAAGATACGAACACCAAGGCCAGGCCCTGGGAACGGATGACGATAAACCATGCTATGTGGCAACCCAAGCGCTACACCCAATTTACGCACTTCATCTTTAAACAATTCGCGCAGTGGTTCAACCAACTCCATCTTCATATCGTCTGGTAAACCACCAACATTGTGGTGAGACTTGATAACGTGTGCTTTACCTGTTTTAGACGCCGCTGATTCGATCACATCAGGATAAATCGTACCCTGTGCAAGAAACTCAATATTATTCAGCTTTGATGATTCTTCATCAAAAATCTCAATAAAGCTGTTACCGATAATTTTACGCTTCGCTTCAGGATCGGCTTCGCCTTTCAAACGCCCTAAGAAAAGATCTTCGGCATCAACACGGATCACTTTCACGCCCATGTTATCTGCGAACATCTTCATCACCTGATCGCCTTCATTCAAACGAAGCAAGCCGTTATCAACAAAAACACAGGTCAACTGATCGCCAATTGCTTTATGAAGTAACGCTGCCACAACGGAAGAATCCACACCGCCAGACAGTGCTAACAAAACTTGCTTATCGCCCACTTGCTCACGCATTCTTTCGATAGCGTCGGTTGCAATGTTCGCCGGCGTCCATAACGTATCACAACCACAAATATCAACGATGAAACGCGTTAATATCGCGCCACCTTGTAGTGTGTGCGTTACTTCAGGATGGAATTGTACACCGTAGAAATGTTTCGTTTCATTCGCCATCGCTGCGATAGCGCAACTTTCTGTCGATGCCATCAAGATAAAGTCTTTTGGCATCTCAACCACTTTATCACCGTGGCTCATCCACACATCTAATGACGCAACACCATTATTCGCAACATGATCCTGAATATCATCAAATAAGGCAGGACCATCGTGTTTACGAATTTGCGCGTAACCAAATTCACGAACCTCAGAACCTTGGACTCTGCCACCCAACTGCTCAGCCATGGTTTGCATACCGTAACAAATACCAAATACCGGCACGCCCAATGTGAATACCGCTTCTGGAGCACGAGGAGAACCTGGCTCAGGCACGGATTCAGGACCACCCGCTAGGATGATGCCCTTTGGATTGAAGTCGATAACCTCTTGATCTTCCATATCAAAAGCACGAACTTCACAATAAACACCAATTTCACGCACACGGCGTGCAATCAGCTGAGTGTACTGAGAACCGAAATCAAGAATAAGAATTTTATGAGCGTGGATATCTTGCGACATTATTAGCCATTCCTTTCACTCTACCTAAAAGAACGAAGTCTTTTTTGCGTAGAAGTAATCAATAAGTAGTAAGAGCAATAAATAAAGATGGGGCGTGTTGTACGCCCCATCTCAGTGTCAAATTATCTCGAGGTTAGCCCGCGTGATAATTCGGCGCCTCTTTTGTAATCGTCACATCATGAACGTGACTTTCACGAATACCTGCGCCCGTAATTTTTGAGAACTGCGCTTTCGTACGCATCGTCTCAACATCTGGCGAGCCAGTGTAACCCATTGAAGAGCGAACCCCGCCCATCAACTGATGAACAACGGCCGCCATTGGGCCTTTTGATGGCACTCGGCCCTCAATGCCTTCTGGAACCAATTTTTCCACACTGCTGGAATCTTGGAAGTAACGATCGCTCGAGCCCTGAGATTGAGACATCGCACCTAGCGAGCCCATGCCACGGTAAGCTTTAAATGAACGACCTTGGAAAAGTACCACTTCACCTGGCGCTTCATCCGTACCAGCCAGTATACCACCAACCATGATAACACTAGCGCCAGCCGCAATCGCTTTACTAATATCACCAGAAAAACGCACACCGCCATCCGCGATAACAGGAATACCGCGAGGATTCATTACTTCAGCCACATTAGCAACCGCACTAATTTGCGGAACACCAACCCCAGTAACAATACGCGTGGTACAGATAGAGCCAGGACCGATACCCACTTTCACGCCATCAGCGCCCGCATCAGCAAGCGCAATTGCCGCTTCAGCCGTCGCGATATTGCCGCCGATAACCTGAATGTGAGGAAAGTTTTCTTTTACCCAACGAACGCGATCAATAACGCCTTTAGAATGGCCATGCGCCGTATCAACAACAATGATATCAACACCAGCGTCAGACAAAGCTTTCACTCGGTCGCCAGTATCTGCGCCTGTACCAACCGCTGCACCGACACGCAAACGACCTTGATCGTCCTTACATGCATGAGGGAAAGTCGTTGCTTTATTAAAGTCTGTTACCGTTACCATGCCGCGTAATTCGAACTGTTCGTTCACGATAAGCACTTTTTCAATACGGTTTTCATGAAGTAACTTACGGATAGAACCAGATGAAGCACCTTCAAGCGCCGTAACAAGGCGGTCTTTTGGTGTCATAATATCAGAGACTTTTTTGTCGTAGTCTTTAACAAAACGAACATCACGGCTTGTCACGATACCAACAAGATCGGTACCTTGAACCACAGGCACACTTGAGATGCTATTCGCTGCCGTCAAATCCATTAGCTCTTGAACGCTCGCTTCAGGATTGATGGTAACAAGATCACGAACGATGCCACTTTCGAATTTTTTAACACGACGCACTTCACGAGCTTGCTCTTCAATGGTCAAGTTTTTGTGCACAATGCCTATGCCACCTTCTTGAGCCAGAGCAATCGCCATGCGATGTTCAGTAACGGTATCCATCGCCGAAGACGTAAGCGGAATATTTAGCTCAATGTCTTTAGTGATTTTCGTTTTGAGGCTAACATCCTTAGGAAGAACTTCGGAATAGCCGGGGATAAGCAATACGTCGTCAAACGTTAAAGCTTCTTGCACGATTCGTAACATAATGGGGAGTTTCCAATGCCAACAAGGGTGTTAAGATGGCAAGTAATTCTACGCCTTTAGTTGCATTCGGTAAATCAAAACCACGAGAGATTGATGAAAAACTTTACAACTTCTGCCTCACAAGAAACCGCGTTTAGCGTCTCGCAACTAAATAGACAAATACAACAGTTACTTGAAGCCAGTTTACCGTGGATTTTAGTCGAAGGTGAAATTTCGAATCTGGCCAAACCCGGCTCAGGACATTGGTATTTTTCCCTCAAAGACGACAAAGCCCAAATCCGCTGTGCCATGTTCAAAGGCAAAAACAGCGCGGTACGCTTTCGACCAAAAGACGGCGACATGGTTCGACTGCGCGCTCGTGTCACTTTTTACGGCCCACGAGGCGATTGCCAACTAAGCGTCGAAAGTATGGAATCCGCTGGCGAAGGTGCATTACAACAAGCGTTCGAACGACTCAAAACCAGCTTACAGCTTGAAGGTTTGTTCGACGCCAAGCACAAAAAGCCACTGCCAACCAAACCTGAACGCGTTGCCATCATCACCTCGCCCATCGGCGCGGCCGTTCGAGACATGATAATCGCCTTCCGCAGACGCTTTCCTTTAACAGAACTAACGATCTTACCTTCGTTAGTACAAGGGCAAGACGCCGCGAAAAACATTCTGAGACAACTACAACGAGCCGACGACAGCGGACATTTCGATGCTATCGTACTGGGTCGTGGTGGCGGCTCATTAGAAGACTTATGGAGTTTCAACGACGAAGCCCTAGCGCGCGCCGTTTTTCATGCAAAAACGCCGATTGTTTCCGCGGTTGGTCATGAAACCGACTTCACCATTACCGACTTCGTTGCCGACGTTCGCGCCGCCACACCAACCGCCGCCGCCGAACTACTCAGCCCAGATCGCAACCAACTACTTCGACAAATTGAGCAACAAGAAAAACAACTGGTTCGTCGCATGTCGCGCATTCTCGAACAAGGTCAGCAGCAGCTCGACTTTATGATCAAGCGCATTCGCCATCCAAAAGAACGCATTGAGCAACAACAAACGCAACTAGACCAACTAAAACGCCGCTTACAGCAAAGCATGCAGCGAAAAGTCTCAGAGCAACAAACGCAAAAGGCAAATCTGGCACATCGTCTGGAAAGAAATAGTCCAACTCGACGAATCGTTCAAGACAGACAAAAACTCATCGACATCGACACTCGTCTTGCCCGCGCTTTAAGCAACACCTTAGCGAACAAACAAACCGCCTTTGCCCGAGTCATCGAAAAACTCAACCTCGTCAGCCCGCTAAACACCTTATCCCGCGGCTACGCCATCGCCTCGAAAGACAAACAAGTGATTCGATCCATTGATGACGTAGAGAAAGGCGACGCCATAAAAATCAGAGTTCAGAATGGCGAGATCAACTGCACAGTGAAAACGACCAAAGCAATTAGTTAGATTGCTTGAGTTGAGTTTAATCAGAAACAAAAAACACGCTTGCTCCACGCGGCAGAGCGAAAAGTCGCTGAACGATGTTTTTGTTTCTTTTGATGATGAAATGGAAGTTAGGTCATTAGTTAAAAAGTAAGCAATTACCAAAGGTGCGGGAAGAGAAAGGAAATAGCATCAAACGGAATTTGATCCATTTTCAGTGCCGCTTTCGTTTCTCCGCTGACCCAGCGCTCTTCTATAAGTTGCTTAACAACGGCACGCGAATTGGTATCTCCTAACCCTGTGATTTTTGGTACATCTGTCCGCATTACCCTAGAGTTATCCATAATAGCTCTCAGTAATATAAAGGTTTCAGGACGCCATTTTTTAAGCGCTTCACCTTTCGTACTAAGTGCTACACCAGCGGTCCGTAAATCTGCATATTGCTTTAATCTCATATCAAAAGATTGAATATCTAAAACACCAGAAAGATACTGAATTTGATCTAAACAGGTTTCAAAGAAATAACGTTGAAAGGCTTCAAGCCCTCTGTTCGACAAAATTCCACGTCCGTCCGTACTACCTTGTCTAACCATATCCGCGCCAGACAAGCGAAGCTTGTATTCATCGATTGTGCGTGCGAAACCTCGACTCAATGTCCACAAGCCGTAACCATCAACGCCCGCTCCTCGCATATAACTGTCCGTAAACAAACGCCCTACTCGGCCATTTCCATCCAAGAATGGGTGAATCCAAGCAAAGCGATGATGCGCAGCCGATGCAGCCAAAAGACGCGTTTCGCCAAATAACCGATCCAATCGATATGAGCTATGAAACCAGTTTAAATAACCATTTAGCTCATCTTGATGTGGCGGTAAATGTTTCCCAACTTGAACTTGAGTGGTTCGTAGTTTTCCCGCTTCTACAAGATACGTTTCACCTGTTGATTCTCGAACATGCGTTCGCACAGATTCGGGTAAATCTTTAAAAAAATGTTCATGTATCGAACACAAGAAAGCTTTCTCTGTAATCTGCTCAAGACTGATGCGACCTTCGAGCAAGGCAGCTTGTGCCACCAAATACGCTTCGATTTCTAGTAAATCATTCCGTTTTACAGGGTCAGTTAGTACAACGTCTTTATTACGAATAATATCTGCAGGTTCTGTGCTGTTGCCTTCTATTCTGTTGCTGTAATAGCTGTTAACAAATCGTAGTAGATGTTCAACCGCTGGCTTAAGATTTGGACGTACGGAAGCCGACAAGCTCGCGGATTGTTTATAAACCTCCACAGCCATATTTCGAATGTCTCCGGAAGCCTGTTCTGATTGAATAAAAGGCGTTACACTGATCATTTTTAACGGTTCTTTTGATGGTTAATTTTCTTTAAAAATCAAACAATTAACTTATTAATATACTTATACATTAACGGTTAATTTAACGCTATAATAAACTAAACCTATAGACTTAGATAGCTGAGTGCAGTGTGCCTACTTTAGATGCATCAACAAGAAACAAAACACGTTCGCTCCACGCGCCAGCGCGAAAAGTCGCTAAATGTTGTTTCTTTTCTTAGATTAACAGGTAATTGTACAACTCTTTAATAAGACATAGTTTGAAAGAATTACACGGATAAAAGAAAAAAGGAGGTTGCTATGAACGTCGTCAGTGTAGAAGAACTTAGCGCGAATTTAGAGAATATATTAGGCAAAGTAAATGAAGATCATAAACCTATTTTCATTACTCGCCCAGAAGGTAAAACAGCCGCATTAATTGGCCTTGAAGATTTTAAAGCGTACAAAGAAACCCTTCACTTAATGGAAAGTAGCAAAAACGAAAAACGCCTGAATGACGCGATTGAAGGAAGCCGTAACTAACTCGATCTTACCGACTCTAGCAAGGCTGTTTTTACAGATGAAAAACTAATAAAAGCAAGCCATACCGCAAAACAAAATCTCCTGATGGGTATAATATATGGAACTGGGTATTTGTGCTTTATGTGAGAAAGAAAAAAAGCTTGTAGATTCACATATTTTCCCAGCTTTCATGTGGAAAAGTGGTTCTAAGCAAGAGCCAATTCAAGAGTTTAGTCTTAATGAAAAATATCCTAAAAAAAGACTTAACGGCATATATCAAAAATTACTATGTGATACTTGTGAAAAAATAATCGGTCAATATGAAAACTATGGCCGTCCATTCTTAGAAAGAGTTCGGGGCATTACTCCCAAAGAACCGCACACAGAAGTTTTCAATAAATTTGATGGTGTGAAAGGTTCGAATAACAAATACAATTACTCAAAACTAAAACTCTTGTTTTTAAGTATTTTATGGAGAGCCTCCGTAAGCTCGATGCCTCAATATGCCCAATGCGACTTAGGTGATTTTTATAATAGTCAGATAAGAAAATTACTCTTAGACAATACCCCGTCTATACTTTCAAAAAGCACATTTCCAATAGCTATAAGGTGTTACAACCTTGAAGATTCAGACACGAGTCCACTTCACATTCCACCAATAAAAGTTCAACTCAAAAACTATCATAAATCTTGCTATTTTTTTGTAATTCACGGTCTTGGGGTACACATAGGAGTTGGAGAATTTCAAGACTACAAGAATGAAGAATTTATGCGTGGAGCGGGCTTTGATGAAGAAAAGCTTATCGTCTGCTATCTCAGCGTTGAGCAAGACAAGCACCTTATTAACATATATTCAGAATCAGCAAAGAAACTTGGACTACTAAATATATAAACTATTACTTATTTCACAACTCATATCTCTCTATTTTCTTGATCAGTCCTTGCCGTGAGATACCAAGTTGTTTGGCTGCTTGGGTTCGGTTACCTTGGCTTTTATCTAAGGCGTGATGAATCAGGCGAATTTCAAGTGCTTTCACTTGTTCATCCAGCGTTTCTTCGGTGTCAGGAAAGCGGTTTACTGTTTGGTTCGTTCGCTGAACATTCGGATATAAAAGCTGAATATCCTCCATGGTGATCTGGCCTTGAGGGCAAATAGACGCGACGCTTTCAAGGGCATTTTTCAATTCTCGAACATTTCCGGGCCACATTTGATCACGAAACCATTGCACGGCTTCGGAGCTCAGCTGTAGATTTTTGGCCTGCTGACTTTGTAGACGAGAGAGAAACGCTTGCAGCAAAACGGGCACGTCTTCTAAACGTTCAGCAAGGGATTGCGTTTCAATGTTCACGCCTTTGATTCGATAATACAAATCTTCCCGAAAACTGCCCTCGTGGACTTTTTCCAGTAGATTCGCGTTGGTGGCCGAAATAACGCGAATATCGATGTGCTTTTGTTCCCGTCCGCCAACCGGAAAGAAGGTTCCTTCTTGTAATACACGCAGCAATTTGACCTGCATCGCCAGCGGCATTTCACCGATTTCATCTAAAAATAAAGTGCCGCCATCGGCCAAGCTCAATAAACCGACTTTGTCTTTTTCTGCGCCAGTAAACGCGCCTTTCACGTAACCGAATAACTCGCTTTCCAATAAGTCCGCCGGAATCGCGCCACAATGCACGGACACAAAGGGTTTCGCGGCGCGATGACTCAAGTCATGCAGCGTTTTTGAAATCACCTCTTTCCCTGTGCCCGATGGCCCCGTCACCAAAACGCGAACGTCAGTTGGCGCGATGCGTTCCACCAGCGCACGCACTTTTTGAGTGCTCGCCGAATGACCAATGTACGCCGCTGCACCTTCGGGCTGTTTGGTCGATTGCTTGAGCTGATTCAGCTCTCGCTCTAACGTGGTTTTAGTGATCGCTCGACGCACCACAACCGCCAGCATGTCGGGATCAATCGGTTTGGCGATAAAGTCCCACGCACCAAGCGACACAGCTTTTAGCGCCAAATCCCGATCCGCATGACCGGTGATAATAATCACCGGACGACCGTCAAAGTCTGCCATGGAATCCAGAGTCACTTGCGGGTCAAAATGTGGCGGCATGGACAAATCCAACAACACCAAATCCGCGTCAAACGTCGCGATGATCTTTCTAGCCTCTTCTAAACTTCCAGCCGTTTTTACATGGTAATCTTGATTCGCCAACCAGCGGCTCGCCAGCTCACGAAACGCCGGTTCGTCGTCCACTAAGAGGATTTTATTTTGTGTCATGAGAAGTGCTTCCTAAGCGGGAATACGCTGAATGTTGAGGCAAGATAAGCTCGAAGGTTACTGGCCAAGCCGTGTCAGCACGATGTTGAATATGGCCGCCATGCGCATCGACAATACGGCGCACGATGGCTAACCCTAAACCGCTGCCACCAGCGCGTTTAGTCATGAAGGACTGAAACAACGCCTCGCCTTGTAGACTGTCATCGATTTCTGGCCCATTGTTGTGCACGTTAATCACCACAGAGTCCGCGTTCATGCTCGCCTCGATGCAGAGCTTCCCATCCGGCTGATTGCGTGAAAACGCCACGGCGTTGTCGATCAAATTAATAAAAACTTGTTGCAGGCGCTGCGGATCGGCTTCCAGCTCTATCGATTCGGCGATGTTCACCTCGCAGGAAACACCTTCTAACTGAGCCTGCGTCAAAATGCTCTTCACCAAAGCTCGCAATGGCGTTGTGCTGATTTGCAGCGTTAATCCACCAGAATACACCAACATATCACTGACCAAACGATCCGCGCGTTTCAGTTGGGTTTGAATATGCTGACGAGTTTCTGGCGGCGAGTCGTAAGCCGCCATGGCGATAATATTGAGTGGATTACGCAATTCATGCGCCATGGCCGCTGACAAACTACCGAGCTCAACGAGATGCTGTTCATCCAAGCGTTTCCGCTCCGCAACCGCCAACGCCAAAGAGCGTTCCAACAAACCACAGCTGGTCGAAAACAAGGAGCCAAACACTTCTGCCGTCAGTCTCATTCCCGGGCTCGCATCATTCCAGCCAAGCAATAAAAAGCGCCAGCCCGACTCGGATCGAAAAACACTGAGCGCCAATGTTTGACCGTCGTCTACGTACGCCTTACCCACAGAATCCAAGCTTATGTCTACGTTTTGCCTGATCTGAGAAGACAGTAAACGCTCACCAATACTAATCAGCTGAGTCCAGTCTTGCGCTTCTTTTAACTGACTCGACCAAACTTCCAGCACGGTTTCATTCAATACCGCGCCAGGGTAAATAACACGTGAGATAAGTCGATTTAGTGGCTGATAAATCAACGCCGACATCACTAACATCAACAGGGAATACAGCCACAATTGCCAGCTCGGAACATCCGCCAGCGCCTGCAAACCAACCCGCCCAGACACCACACTGATCACGGCGATCAAACACAGAATAACCAACATCATCGCCACCCAAAGCAAAGCACGGTTGGCAAAGGCATTGACGGAAAGAATTTGATAGCGCACCACGGCGTAAACCAAGAGCAGTAAATACGTCGGCAACAACAGCATGGGATACGGAAACCAGCTGATACCAAAGGAAGGAAACACAAAGCTGGTTGCTAACAACAACCCCCAAGCACCCACACCAAACATGGCGAGAATCGAACGTTTTTTATTGCCCGAATGACGATACCAGCCGAACAACAAAACACCGTGCGCCAAGATGCCGATTAAGACGGTATACGCCAGATTCCACGTTCCTGCATCGGTGAAAATAAAGAATGAGCGCGTGTCTAAGGTGCCAATGGCGTCGCCCGCACCCATCCACCAGCTTTGTAATACCACTACAACACTGGCGGCGTAAAACCACGGAATGGCTTGCAGCAGTCGATCGAGCATAACCTCCTTCGCCGCACCAGAATTCACAAACCGGATGGCAAAATGCAGGAAAAACGTCGGCATCAGCGGGTTCGCCAAAATAATGTAAACCCCCATTTTCTCATAACCTTGAAACAACACGACATGGCCAAAACACCAAATGGCCATCATGATGGCAAAACCCGCCAAGGCTTGCAGATCACCCTGTTTACGGGCGCGCCACAGCAACCAAGCCGCCACTAAAAAACCGCACACGCTGGAAACCAACATGGCCACTTCGAACATCAATGAGAGCGTCAAACTGTAAACCTCGTTTACACCAATAAGTGGAGGAATCGTAAACCTCTTTTACGATTCACGCAAAGTTAAAAATTATTCCTTTAAAATCAAATAGATAAGACTCTTAAAAACTTGGCCTGACGATTGCTGTTAGATAAGTAACTTTATTGATCTATCTCAATCTTTTTCTTATTAACGGAGCAGGCATTATGAATACTGGATTTTTTATGACCGAAATCATCGCACTTCTCAGCATTGTGGGTTTGGCATTATTTCCTTTGGCATGGCAGCAAATGCGCACCATTAGAATCAACAAGAACACCTAATGATTTACGACTTATGCCATTCATTCGTTCCTTCTGTTAAATAGGTTAATACTAAAATGGACCTCGACGTCGCCATCTTATCTCGCATCCAGTTCGCTTTTACGGTGAGCTTTCATATCATTTTTCCCAGCATCACCATTGGATTGGCCACGCTGATTGCGATTTGGGAAGGCTTGTGGCTGAAAACCCATAACCCTTACTATTTACAGCTCGCTAAATTTTGGATCAAACCTTTTGCCATCACCTTCGGCATGGGCGTGGTCTCCGGCATCGTGCTGTCTTACGAATTTGGTACCAACTTTTCTAAGTTCTCTGTGATCACTGGCGCGGTGCTTGGCCCATTGATGGCGTATGAAGTCTTAACCGCCTTCTTCATGGAAGCCGGATTTTTGGGTGTAATGCTATTTGGCTGGCAGCGAGTCGGTCGTAAGCTGCATTATTTCTCTACCCTTGTGGTCATGACTGGTACTTGGATTTCTGCATTTTGGATCATTGTGGCGAACTCTTGGATGCAAACCCCCACCGGCTACAAAATCATTAATGGCAAATTTGAAGTCGAAAGTTGGATGGAAGTCATCTTCAACCCTTCTATGCCTTACCGACTCACTCACATGGTCGTCGCGTCATTGATCACCGCGACCTTCGTGGTGGCTGGCATTAGCGCGTATTACTTATTGAAAAAGAAGAACATTCCTTTCGCAAAAAAAGGCTTGTCCATGTGTATGTGGTTCGCATTGGTGCTAACACCGCTGCAAGCATGGATTGGCGACATGCACGGTTTGAACGTGAGAGAGCATCAACCAACTAAACTCGCTGCGATGGAAGGCATTTGGTCAGCTGAAGAAGAAAACGTGCCACTGTTGCTGTTCGCTATGCCTAACATGAAAACCGAGTCCAATGATTATGAAGTTGGTATTCCCAATCTCGGCAGCTTGATTCTGACACACTCTTGGGATGGCGCAGTGCAAGGTTTAAAAGCCGTTCCACCAGAAGACAGACCCAATGTACCGCTAGTATTTTGGTCTTTCCGTGTCATGGTGGGTATTGGGTTTGGCATGATGGGCATCGCTGTTTTGGCGTTGTTATTACGTCGCAAAGGTCGCTTGTTCGAGAATAAACCCTTCCTTGCTTTGGTCACGCTATTTACGCCTATGGGTGTCATTGCGGTTCTCGCTGGCTGGTACGTGGTCGAGATCGGTCGACAACCTTGGATCGTCTACAACTTGGTACGTACTTCTGAAATCGTTTCGCCGTTACCGCCGGAGCGCGTGCTCTTTACTCTGATCATGTTTGTGATTATTTACAGCTTACTGATCGGCGTTTATCTCTACTTTATGCGTAAGCTTATTAAAAAAGGGCCGCCGTCAATGGAAGCACTAGAGCAACAACTCATCGGTATGAAAGCACCGGGTTACGCGTTGGCTTGGGTGAAAACACTGCAACATAAAGAACTGCAAACTAACGAACCACAATCTAACGAATCACAAAACAAAGAACAGGGAGATAAATGATGGATTTGGCTCTTTTCTACTTCCTTGTCTTAGGTTTCGCCATTTTTATGTACGTGTTGCTGGATGGCTTCGACCTAGGCATTGGCATTCTCTACCCTTGGTTTAACCAAGATGGCGAACGCGATCACTTAATGCGTTCTATTTCACACGTTTGGGATGGCAACGAAACGTGGCTGGTGTTTGGCGGTGTGGTGTTATTTGCTGCGTTCCCGGCTGCTTACGCTGGCATTACTTCAACCTTTTATCTGCCCATTATGTTGATGCTGTTTGCGCTGATCTTTCGCGGTGTAGCGTTTGAATATCGCTTCAAGTCCGACACGTCTCGGCCTTATTGGGATTTTGCCTTTAGCGCTGGCTCGGCGGTTGCGGCGTTTTGCCAAGGCATGTTGCTAGGTTCACTCGTACAGGGCGTTCCGGCCGATGTCGACAGCTTATCCAGCTTGCATTGGTTAACACCGTTTTCTATTCTCACTGGGTTTTCCGTGATGGCAGGTTATGCATTATTGGCAGCGTGTTACTTGTTCATGAAAAGTCGCGGCCGCATTCAAGCCCACTCGGCCAAACTGGCAAAGCGGCTCTTGCTCATCACTATTTTAGCCATGATCATTGTGAGTTTATGGACGGTGGCCAGCCAAGTGGACATTCGTCAGCGCTGGTTTTCTGGCTTCAACTTTTTATGGCTGTCACCTTTGCCTATCATTACCTTGGTTGTCGCCGTGTTGGCGTGGAGAGACTTGAACCGTCATTCCGTCGGACAAAGCCATCACGAAGATCGCCCATTTTGGTATGCAGCCACGCTCTTTTTACTCGGCTTTGCCGGTCTCGTTGTCGGATTATTTCCTTACCTGATACCAAGACAGTTAACCTTTATGGACGCCGCGTCACCAGACAGTAGTTTGCTTTTTCTCTTGCCCGGCATTTGTATTTTTGTGCCGCTTATTTGCGCTTACACCTTTTGGGGTTATCGCGTGTTTGCAGGCAAAGTGGAAGATTATCAGGAGGGCTACTAATGCTAAAACGCCTCAAAGCAAAACTGGCCAAGCTCAAATCGTGGCAATGGTTTTTACTTCTCTATTTAGTGGGCTTTGTCGTCGTGTTCTCGGCGTCGTATAGCATTAAACTATTGATGACGGGATTGCCTTAGCCGCTTGTCTTGCTCAAACAAAAAAGCCGCCCACTCAATCAAACTTGAGGGGCGGCTTATTTCGATCAATCAAACTAGCTGCTTACGCTTTTGCTGTTTCCAAGGCGTTTATCTTAGGTTTGATACAAGCTTTAGCAAGTAACCCAATAAACAATAAACAACCAAGAGCACGTGCCGCGATAATCATAGTTGACGTATCGATTGCCGCTGCAGGCCAAGCAATGAGCACCGCTGCGACAATATACAACAATCGAGTCATCCACGATAAGTTCTCACGCAACCAGCCGGAAAAACCAATGCTCATCGACATCGTCGCCAAAGTGGCAAAGGTGATCGCGGCCACAATACTTTCCGTCGAACCAATCAACAACACGCCCGGCATGGTAACAAATAAGAACGGTACCAAGAGTTTTACAAAGCCTAAACGCATGGACTCCACCGCCGTTTCATTTGGCTCCGCACCCGATATTGTCGCCGCCGCATAAGCCGCCAAGGCAACCGGCGGCGTAATGGCAGACACCAAACCGAAGTAGAAAATGAACATATGCGCTGACAAGGTTTCCATGCCTAATTGCGTCATCGCTGGCGCAACCAATACCGCGAGCAATAAGTACGCCGCGGAAGTGGGCAATCCCATGCCAAGAACAAACGACGCCAAGGCGGTAAGTAATAAAACAGCCCACAAGTTTCCATCGCCAAGCTCGATGATTAAACCAGATAACATCAAGCCCATTCCGGTTAAGTTCAAGATCCCAATGACCACACCCGCCGCCGCAACAGCGGCAACAATGGGCAAGGTGTTAGACAGGGTCTCTTTACAGGCATCAATAAGATCGACAAAGTTAATCCGCGTGGCTTTCTTCCAAGGACACACCAGCAACCCTGCTAGAATCCCCATGACGGCAGCTTGTGTTGGTGACTTTCCGGAGATCATCAGCGAGATCAATACCACCAGCGGCAGCAACAAATAGCTTTTTGTTCTCAGCGTTTCAAGCAGTAACTGCAAGCCCGCTTCTGTATCTCTTGCTAAGTTAAGGCGCCCTGCTTCTAGACGAACAGCAATCATCAAAGCCAGAATATAAAGCAAGGCCGGCACTAACGCCGCCAGCGCCACTTCGGCGTAAGGAATACCAATCATTTCCGCCATCAAAAAAGCCGCAGCGCCCATGACTGGCGGCATAATCTGCCCAGCTGAAGACGCGGCGGCTTCTATCGCTCCGGCTAATTTGGCGCTGTAGCCAACACGCTTCATTAAAGGAATCGTAAAGGTGCCTGTTGTCACAACATTTGCCACCGCGCTGCCATTAAGTGAGCCCAATAGAGCGCTGGATAACGCCGCCGACAAACCCGGGCCACCTTGCACTCGACCTGTCAAACCACGCGCTAAATTAACAAACACTTCTCCCGTGCCGATCTTGGTTAAAATGGCACCAAACAAACTAAACAAGAAAATATACTCAACGGCGACGCCCATCGGTACACCGTAAACACCCTCGGTTGATAGCATTAACGTTGAGGCAAAACGACTTAGATCGTAACCGCTGTGGCCGTATTTCCCAGGAATCAAATCGCCAAAATAAGCGTACAGAAACGCCGCCGTCATTAAGGTGATCAACGCCCAACCAACGGCCATTCTGACAAAGACAAACACCACGGCAATCAAGGCCAAAAACACCCACTTATCCTGCCCAATCGACATGGCACCACGCATGATAATGTCGATATAGTAATGCCATAAATACGGCCCCGGCACTAACGCGATCAACGCCAATAGATAAAAAGCACTTCGACTCGCGGCACTTTTGTATCGCAGCGCGTAAAACAACATGGCTGCGCCAGCGACTAAAGAGAAAAACAAAGATCTTAATAGCAGCGCTGTAATACCGCCATAATAGGCGCCATAAAGTACAAGCCCAGCAATGCCCACGGCAATAACACTAAACAGGATAGAAACCGACAGACGTTCCTTTTTACCGGCAAAAGTAGATTCGAGCTGCAAACTTTGTAGGCTTGTTTTCATGATGGCGCTCCTATTTGCCGCTTACTTCATCGAAGTATTTTTTCGCACCAGGGTGCAACGCAATCGGCGTGTACTTCGCCGTTTTTAAGGAGATCGCTTTCGCTTGTGGATGAATCTGCCCAAGCTCGTCTAGATTGTCGAAAATCGCTTTAGTGATGTTATACACCGTGCTCTGATCTTCCTTGCCACTGGTAAAAAAAATCGCAGGATCGTTAATCATGGTAACGGGGGAAGTCTGGTCTGGGTACGTTCCAACAGGAAGCGAGTAAGCTTGATAGAAAGGGTACTTTTGAATCAAACTTTCTAACTTCTCGATCTTGGCAGACAGCAGTTTCATCTCGGTTTGTGAATCCAAATCGATCAATGACGCTGTAGGCGCGCCCGCTAATACAACGGTCGCATCCACTTGTCCGTTTATTAACGCTTTGACACCTTCATTGTAAGAAAGAAAACGCGGCGTGATGTCTTTAAACACCCCATATTCTTGTAGCAAACGCGTCGCCAATACGGCTGCATTACTGCCTGGAGGCCCCATGCTGACGCGCTTGCCTTTCAATTCTTCGAACGAGTTAACACCGGTACCCGACTTAGTCGCGATTTGAAGCACCGCAGGATACAAATAGGCGATGCCCGCCACATCCAATGGCCCACTGACTTTAAACGGGCCTTGGCCTTTTTTAGCTTCATACAGTGTTGAAGAGGAAGACAAGCCTAAGGTCATTTGACCTGCGGCAACGCGGTGATTGTTTTCAACCGACGCGCCCGTGACTTCCGCTCGCGCCGTGGTGTTATCCATGTGCTTATTAATGCTTTCTGAAATCCCAGCACCGATGACATAAAATAAGCCGCCTGTTCCGCCCGTTCCAATGGAAACGCGATCAGCCGCCATAGCGGAAGTGACCAAAGTGGCGCATAACGCGCTCGCGATGAATACTTTTTTAAACATGGGTTTCTCCATTATTATTTTTGTTGTTTATATTGCAAGGTCACTGTAACGAGGAAACCTTTCACCAACCTTTCATGGCGCATCAGCAACACATTTAAGGTGAAGAAAGTCTTTCGGACAAAGGCCGCATGGCATTGTCCCATTCATTGTAAATAAGCTGTTTTTTTGCATCGTCTGTCTGAATAAGCAATTCAAGGCCAAGTGGAATAGGACGAAAAATACCGTGGGGCAACTTGCTTAGCGCATCCCGACTATAAGGCCCAACCGCTTTTGGGCTAATCGGTGTAAGACCGGATTGGTTTGCTAAAATCTGCTGCCCTAAAGGCGACAGCAAAAGATCAATAAAGCGTTTCGCTAAACTTGGCTGTTTGGCGTCTCGATAAATAAACGCCGTGCGCATAATCACCGAAGTGTAATCGGTCGGCATGATGGTTTTAATCCACGGATATTGCTCAGACCATTGATACGAATAGGCACCTATCAGGTTATAAGCGACAAAAACTTGACCTTTCAAAAGCGCCTGAAGCATAGAAGACGTGTCGGTATAGAGTTGTGCCTGATGATTTCCAAAGGCTTCCAGCAAACGACCATAGCTGCGCGATTGCTGCCCATCATAGATCCATGCCAAATAACCAATGCCTGATTTTTTAATATCAAACAGACCAATTTTTTCATCCAACAAGTGGTTCTTCTTGCGGATCAAATTGAGTAATTGCTCACGACTCAACGGCAAATCGTCCGCGGCCAGAATGTCGGTATTGATCGCGGTAACAATTGGCTCGTAGGTAAAGCCAAATAGTTCATTACGCCAATACGAGTCGCTTGGAAGTCGCTCAAGTTCTGGAGATTGATAAGCCAGCGCAAAGCCATCGTTCGCCAGCTTAAATTGCAAATCCATGGCAGGGCTCATGATGATATCTGCGCGTGTTTCTGGCTCAGAGAGAAAACGCTCGTATAAGTCGCGTGTATTCGATTCGGTATAATGAATTGTCACATCGGGGTGCTGCGCTTCAAACGCCTTAAACAAAGGGTCAATCACGGTACAATTCACGGCCCCATTAATCGACAGCACTCGCCTTTCATTTACGGTGATTTCTTTCCCTGTGCTGTCTTGCTCAGCAAACGCAAGGGCACTGAGCGTAAACAAACCCCATACGAAAAAGCAGGTAAACATCCCCATTGAGCGCGTCATAGTCGCGCGCCTTTTGGTTTAGGGTACCTGTTCTTAGGAAGCGTGCGCTTAGGAAAAATGACTTCCACGATAAGTCCCGTGGGCTCGTTGTCTTTAAGGTGAAATCTCGCATCGTGGTGTTCGGCCACTTCTTTGGCGATCGACAAACCAATACCAGAACCGGAAGCCTGATTGTCTGGACTGCGATAGAAATACTCAAAAATATGCTCTTTGTCTTCGTCTGGTACACCCACGCCTTGATCTCGAATTTGTAGCACCACGGCGGCGTCGTTCAGTTCGTTTGCCGACATTAGTTCGACTTCCACCAGCCCCTTGTTTGGGCTGTATTTGATCGCGTTCTCTATGATGTTTTGCAGCATTTGCTTCAGCGCAAATTCATCGCCATCGATCGCCGCTTTAATGTCTCCCACGTATTCAATTTCAACGCCTCGCTCTAAAGCCCAAACCACCAGATCTCGACAAGTATCTTTGGTTAGCTGATCTAACGACACAGGACTAAACGGATGACTTTGGTAACGGTGCGTCAGTGTGGCGCGATTAAGAAGCTGATTGACCGTATTGGTCAACACATTACTGCTTTCTAAAATATGCTGTAACTGCTTCTGACGTAGCGCTTCGTCTGTTTCGTCAATCGCATTTTGTGCTTGAGAATTAAGTCCTGCAAGCGGCGTACGGATCTGATGAGCCGCTTCTGCGGTAAAACGCTTAAGGCGCTCCAGCGTGGTATCCAGTTGCGCCATGAAATAATTAATACTTTTCAACAGTGGCGCGATTTCACTCGGCACATTGGTTTCAAGTGGCGACAACTCCAGTGGAGAGCGTTCCGTGATGGCCTGCTTGATCGCTTGCAATGGCCGCAATACGCGCCAAATAACGAAGAGCAGCAGGAGCAACGTAATGACAAAAAACAAACTGACAAAATGCAGCGCCATGCGGTTAATTTCTGCCGCGGCAGCTTGGCGTGCTCCCAGCGTTTGCCCGACAATAATAAACACGTCATTCACTTTATCGGCTTCTAACAATCGTTTCCCGAGCGCGACAAAACGTACATTTTCTTCGTGATACGGCGCTTCATAATAGATTGGAATGAACTTCTCTTTTTCGGTGGACTGAAGCAGCAATTGCGTAAAAGGAATACTAGGCAAGTCGTTATAACCTGTCAGAACTTGGTACTGGCTGTTCATAATGGCGTAAAAAGCACGGTCTGAATTTGAGAGAGCTAAGGTCTCAAAGGCGGACACAGGCAGATCAATAAACACCTTACTGTCTAATATGTTGATATTTTCCGCCATTTGTAACGCCGCGCCGTATAAAAGCCGATCGTAAGACACTTTCGTGGCGCGGTTTGCGTAGATGTGCGCGCCCCAGAGCGCCAACACGTTAATGCAGATCAAGACCATGCTGACCATTAAGATCAATTGCCGACGCATTGAGGTCGTCGTCTTAGGCATGGTGTTTTTCCAATAAGTAACCAAGACCACGAATGGTTCTAATGTGTATGTCGCTGTCTTGTAAGGACTTTCGTAATCGCGCCACGTAAATTTCGATGACGCTGGCGTTTGGGTTTTCGTTGAAATTGTAAATATGCTCGATCAAAGCTTCTTTACTGAGCACGCGACCGGTATGGCTAATAAACACCTCCAGCAAACGAAACTCTCGTTGTTTTAGTTCAATCGTGTTGTCTTTCACCGTGACGGTACAGGCTTGTAAATCGAGGCAAACATTACCGTACTCAATGATGTTTTGCGCCTGCCCTTGACTGCGACGAAGTAATGCTCGGCAACGGGCTTCAAGCTCACCAAAATCGACCGGTTTGGTCATGTAATCGTCTGCGCCCAAATCCAACAACTCGATGCGGTCTTTTATCTCATCACGCGCTGTCAGCACTATAACGGGCGTGCTGGAGTGTTTTTTACGAAGGTTCTGTAAAATCTGATTGCCCGTCATGTCTGGCAAATTTAGGTCGAGCAGCATCAAGTCATATTCTTGAAGCGCCAACATCTGGTTCGCTTCGGCTCCAGTTTGAGCAAGATCAAGACCGTGCCCCATTCGACCAATTCGCTGGCTAATCGCCTCGCCCAAAATTCGATCGTCTTCTACGACTAAAATACGCATGATAATGGCGCTCTTTTGTTATTGTTCTATTCAACGATGAAATAATGCTTTTCTGAGAGCAATTTAGCGCATATTCAGATGTGAAAGAATGCTCTATCTCTTCTATCAATGCGTTAAATGAAAAATGAATACCGGATAACAAAGACAAAACCCAAGATATTGCGATCTGTGTCCTTCTTTCTTTCGCTATCTGTCCATGTGCAAACTTCTCTAAAACACGTAAAGTGATGAGCTTATTTTTTTGCCCCAACATCACACGGTTAAGGATTTACTATGATTCGCAAAGATATGTTTTTCGCGCTCATTATTATTGTGGCGTGGGGCTTTAACTTTATTGTGATGCGCTGGGGATTGGATGAGCTAACGCCGATGATGTTGGGTGGTTTGCGATTCTTAGTCATCGGGATGATTGGCTGTTTCTTCTTTTCTCGTCCGAAAACACCACTGCTTTGGTGTATTGGCTATGCCTTGTCGTTGAACTTCGGACAGTTTGCGTTTTTATTCAGCGCCATGTCGTTTGGTATGCCAGCAGGATTGGCGTCTTTGGTTCTACAATCTCAGGCTATTTTTACGCTGTTGTTCGCTGTTTTGTTATTAAAAGAAACGGTTCGACCTTACCAAGTACTCGCCATCGGAGTTGCCATTGGCGGCTTGGCGGTCATCGGTTTTGATAATGATGATTCCACCATGACGGCACTTGGATTTGGTTTAACCTTAGCGGCGGGCTCTAGCTGGGCGCTTGGTAATATTTTCACTAAAATCATCAGTCGAAAAGGCTATGACGCCAATCTTAATCTCATCGTTTGGTCTAGCTGGGTTCCAGCGATTCCATTCTTTTTGTGCGCGTATTTTATCGACGGCAGCGATGTGATGTGGAGCAATATTGTTAACCTGAACCTAAAAACCATGGCAACTCTGGCGTATTTATCCCTGTTTGCAACATTAGCAGGGTACGGTTTATGGAGCTATTTACTGTCTCGCTATCCTGCGGCAACCGTTGCACCACTGACATTAGGCGTGCCTGTTGTCGGACTGACGTCGGCAGAGATATTTTTGTCTGAAACGGTGAGTACGGTGCAATGGATAGGGATTTTGGTTGTATTACTTGGCTTAATACTGAACACCTTCGGCGGCCGCTGGCTAAAGAAAGTTAGCCAGCGAGACGCTTAATACTACAAAAGAATAGAATAGTTATTCCTTTCGATCATGTTTTTCGTCTATTTTATCAGCAAGACGAGCAACCTGTGCTTGTAACTCAGAGATTTGAGCTACCAATGCGTGATGGTTATTTTCTTGATTCTCATGTTCTTCTTCTGCGGTTTCTCGTGTCATTACATCCAGTACAACACCGACCATCATGTTTAAAAACACAAACGCCGTTAAGAAAATGAAGATGATGTAGAAAATCCAGCTGAACGGATAGACTTCCATCGTTTCGTACATGACATCGGTCCAATCCTCGAACGTGGCCACTCGGAACAGTGTCAGCATTGAGATGGCGATGTCACCCCACAGCGTCTCGTTGACCTGATGAAAAAAGATAGAGCCCACTGCAGCAAAAATATAAAAGATGATGAACATCAACAAGGCGATGTAGCCCATCTTCGGAATGGCTTTAAGCAAAGCGTTAATCAAAAAGCGTAAATCTGGAATAATCGACACCAGACGCAAAACTCGGAACACTCGCAGCAAGCGTGCGACAAGAATCATCTCGGTTTCAGAAATCGGCATCAAGCTGCCAATCACGATGACGGTATCAAATAGATTCCAAGGATCTTTAAAGAAATGACGTTTATCGTCGCAGGCGAAAAAACGCAGGCTGAGTTCAACAAGAAAGAAAACGGTAATGAAGTTGTCTAAATAATTAATCGCTTTATCAATACCATAAGGCAAAGAATAGGTTTTGGCGCCAACCGTTAATGCGGCAACAATAATGATGCTGATGATAAAGCCTTGAAACCACGCACTGCGCTCGATGCGCTTCATCGTAGTAAACAAACTTTCAGAACGACTCGTTTCCATTACTTCTACCTAATATGCAAAATCGCGACAATAAATTCCTGACATAAAGACAGGTGCCGCCATATTAAGTTCATATCATTCAGAATAAAAGCAGAAGGTTACCAGACAATAAAACTTACCCATTATGTACGTTTAACCCGCACGACCTTCATGATTTCGACTGGAATGCCCGCGACCATTTCTTGCGTTGGGTAGTAGGTTAAATTTACCCACGCACCGCGCAGGGTACGATATTTACCTTGTCGCTTAAAACGAAACGGTACGTCGTAGCCCTCTATCATTAGAGTGTGTAGTACCCAGTCTTCTTGAGGGCGTTGTGCATGGGATTTGACTTTAAGCGAATCCGAATGAATCAGCTTATCGTTATTTTTTAATAAGGCCTGCGGATCAGATTTCACGAGATGCTCCCTGTCGAAAATATGAACGCTTCTTAGTATGACACAGATCCGCTAAATCTTAAAAAGTTGATTGTTTTTTACTCACATTAGAGGTGGAGCCGTTGCTTCATCTTCTGCCGGCTTAACGCTAAATTGACTCATCGCTTGGGCGGCTTCTTTATTCGCAAAGCGCACAACCGCTTTTTGCAATATAAGGCTATTGGGGTAAGTCACAACGTCTCCCGACAACCGATGAATGATCACATGAAATGACGATATCTCAAGGATTTGACCTAATATTTCATCATCCTTATCGACCACTTTCACCCAATCACCAACACGATAAGGAAAGCCGAAGAAGATAATTAAACTGGCGGTAATATTGCTCAAAATTGACCACTGAGCAAATAACGCGACGCCAACTACCGCAAAGACAGACGAGAAAAAAATCGCCAATTGACCGTAACCAATGCCCAATACTAAGCACACCAATAAAACGAAAACGGCCGTAAAGCCTAGGTTTAGCATCTTAGAAACATACGTAATACGCACTTCATTCGCAGACTTTGAACGCCCTAACAAAGCAACGCTAGACTTCAAAAAACGCGAAAGAATGACGTACACCACCACCAACAACGCGATTAAACTAATTTGTACCATCATACTTTTAACCCAGATAATTGTTTATAAAACATAAAACAGCACGCAAGGAATGATCCCTACACTCATCAAATTACCAATCAGAACAATAGAGGCCACTTTATGAGGTTCTTGTTGATACAGTTCAGCCACCATGTAGTTGAGTATGGCAGGGGGTAAGCAGGCAAATATCAACAAGTAACCAAAATATTCGGCTGGAATCCCTACGGTATATTGCCAAATCACAGCAATAATCAGACCACTTAGAGGACACAAAAAACCACTGATCACACCTATTTTCCACTGACTAAAATCGACACTAGTCATACGCACACCGAGCGCGAATAACATCAGCGGGATCGCAATTTGTCCGAGCATGTCGACGGAAACCTTAACCGCAGGTGCTAAAGTCCAACCCTGAAAACTCCATACCAAGCCGAGCATCGTGGCAATCACCATCGGCATTTTCAGCACATTCAGCAGGTTGGATTTCGGGTTAATCAAATACATGCCAACGGTAAAATGCAACAGGTTTTCAGTTAAAAACAATACCACCGCAATGGGCAAAGCCGATTCACCAAATGCCAGTATGATGAGAGGAATACCCAAGTTACCGCTGTTATTAAACATCATCGGGGGGACAAGTGTCTTAGGCGATATCTTTAGCCATTTACACAGAGGCCAAATCAATAATCCAGACCCCAAGACCACGGCCGTCGCCGCCAGTATCAGGTCTAAATATTGCGTAATATGAAAGTCTTTCGATGCCATCACTGAAAATATCAGCGCAGGACAAAATACGCTGATATTAAGACGGTTCGCAACCGTCATGTCCGTTGGCCGGACTCGCGCATACAAAAATGCCACCAGCACAATACTGGCTAGGGGAAAAACGGTATTAAAGATTTGTGATAATACAGATGTGTCCATTACTCGCCTCTATCAATGAAGGGCAATAGCTTAACGCCCTTATTCACAAAGACCAACAATGAAATACAGGTTAGTTTTTTTCGACCAAAACAGCGGGGATTAAAATGAACCGTTGAGGAACGTCTCGTCCTTCTAGCAAGGCCATGCCAATTTCGATGGCCTTTTCTGCCATCTGAACAGGACGCTGTACGGCGGTGGCAATCCAAGGGTTGTTGGCTTGCTGTATAAGATCAAGAGCAAATGGTGCACCATCCACAGAGGCTAATATAAACTCGTTGCGATTAGCTTGCAGAGCCGCGCGCAACGCACCAAAGGCCGTAGGGTCATTAATTGTAAAGACCGCATCGATGTGGTCATACTCTTCCATCAAATACGTCATGGCTTCCATTCCACCTTCAACACTGCCAGTGCCGTTCATACGATCACTTAACAAGGTTATATTCGGGTATTTATTCAATGCTGATTTACAACCAGCAACCCGCTCAATCACGGAGGACACCAAGACGCCATTTATAATCACAAAGTCACCTTGATAACCCATTTTATTCGCCAGTTTTTCACAAGCCACCACACCCGCTTGCACGTTATCGGTGGTAATTGTTGCATCGGCGCCATGGGCATTCACATCGACTGCAATCACTTTAATACCGGCTCGCTGAGCCTTTGCGACAACAGCAGCAACCTTGTATTCATCCGCGGCGGTTAACACGATCAAATCGACTTTCTGCTCGATAAAGTCATTAATTTGACCAATTTGTCTCTGCCAATCATAAGCGTCTGAGCGAATCAGCATTTTAACGGGCTCACCCGCCAACTCTTCTGCTTTTGAGGCGACGGTTTCAACTAACTGTACAAAATAAGGGTTGCCCAAATCGGCGACACTGATCCCTATCGACTTAAGCGGCTGAGGTTCGGAGGATAGGGAAGACAGAGGAGAGAGTAACGCAACCACAATAACGGCGGCGGCAACTCCAGGTATAAGACGACGTGTCACCCAACGCTGGCGTACTTTATTGGCTAAGGTTGCTGCCCATTTTATAAAACTCATTGCGTTTCCTCTAAGTGACAGCATAAAACGAGTCGCTATTTTGCTCTGGTTAACGGCAGCAAAATAGCGCTATAACCGCTTTAAGCGGCTTCGCCTGAACTCTCAACGTCCATCGCGCCGGTCATGATTGCCACGGCGTCTGACATGCTATGAGATTGTGGTGTGACAATCGCGGCGCGCTTACCCAAACGGTGGATATGAATGCGATCTGCGACTTCAAAAACGTGAGGCATATTATGGCTAATCAAAATAATAGGCAAACCACGGTCACGGACTTCTTTGATTAGATTCAATACTCGGCGAGATTCTTTCACACCCAACGCCGCCGTCGGTTCATCCATGATCACCACTTTACTACCAAACAAAGCAGAGCGCGCTACCGCAACACCTTGGCGCTGACCACCAGAAAGAGATTCCACGGCTTGGTTGATATTTTGGATGGTCATTAGCCCTAATTCAGCCATTTTATCGCGGGCACGTCGCTCCATTTCTTTTTTATCCAGCATGCGAAACACAGAGCCTAAAATACCGGGCTTTAACAGTTCTCGGCCTAAGAACAAATTGTCTGCGATGTTAAGAGCAGGAGAAACAGCTAAGTTCTGGTAAACCGTTTCAATGCCCAAGGCACGCGCTTCCATCGGTGACGAAAAGCGTACCGACTTACCGTCTAGAAAAATTTCACCTTCGTCTGGCGTCAGTGCACCAGATAACGCCTTAATCAAAGAGGATTTACCAGCGCCATTATCACCAATAATCGCCAGTATTTCGCCTGGATAAAGCTCAAAATCGGCGTGGTCTATCGCCGTTACACTGCCATAACGCTTTACTAGATTTTTCGTTTGTAACACCGGGGTCTGATCGTATTGAGCTACCATTATGCTGTCCCTCTTCTGATCCACTGATCCACACCAACGGCGACAATAATCAAAATACCGACGGTGAATTCCTGCCATAATACATCGACACCAGCGAGTGCCAAACCATTACGAAATACGCCCACCACTAAGGCGCCAATCAAGGTTCCATAAATAGAACCTCGTCCACCAAATAAACTACAGCCACCAATCACCACGGCGGTAATACTATCCAAGTTTGTCGTATAACCAGCTTGAGGACTGACCGAACCAATACGGCCAATCAATACCCACGCACCCAGCGCGCACACCACACCGGCTAAAATATAAACCGATAACAAAATACGATCAGTGCGAATGCCTGCTAACTTCGCCGCCGCTGGATCATCACCCGTGGCATAGACATGACGTCCCCATGGCGTCCAATTCAAGGCATACCAAATGATGAAAAAGATGCCTAACATCAATAGAGAACCATACGTTAATCTGGCACCAAACACGTTAATCGTTTCGCCTAACCATTGTAGTAATGGTGCAGCAGCACTGATGTCTTGAGAACGAATGGTTTCACTTTTTGAATACCATAAGTTCAGGGCAAAAAACACGTTCCATGAACCTAACGTAGCAATAAAAGGCGGCAACTTCATACGCGTAATCAGCAAGCCGTTTATAAAACCGGCAATCGCACCGACGCCAATGCCTATCAATAAGGCAAGCCATGCTTCAAAACCATAATCCATCGCCATACGGCCCATCACTACCGATGCCAAGACCATGATCGCACCCACAGATAAATCGATACCCGCGGTTAAAATAATTAAGGTTTGTGCAACACCAATCACTCCAATAATAGTGACTTGTTGCAGTATTAAAGACAGGTTAAATGGATGTAAAAAACGCCCGCCAACGATCAAACTAAAGCCAGCAATCGCCAATATTAAAACAATGCTAGGCGCTGCAATCGGGTATTGATGAAGAAATTTTTGAAAGCGCTGCAGGAACGTTTCCTTACGCTCGAATGTGGCAACATAGGTACTGGCTTGATCTGCCACTTTATCGTGATCAAGCGCCGCCGTAGACGGCTTTGAATCGGTTGAACTCATAGATTACTCCAGACAGGAAAAAGGCCGTTAGCCACTTCTGACTAACGGCAAATACGGGCACCTTCGCCCATCTATCACAAGATATTCATTAGCCCCAGCACATCGCCAAGCCAGTTTTAGACGTCACAGATTGAACGCCTTTCACTGGCTCATCCGTAATTAACTGAACGCCTGTATCGAAGAAATCTAGACCATTTGATGCAGAAGGACGTGAGCCAGATTTTGCGAATTCAGCGATGGCCGTTACACCTTCTGACGCCATTTTAAGAGGGAATTGCATTGAGGTAGCGCCGATCACGCCATCTTTGATATTACGAACACCTGGGCAACCACCATCAACGGAAACAATCAACACGTCTTTTTCTAGACCAAATGATTTTAGTGCTTCATACGCACCTGCTGCGGCAGGTTCGTTAATGGTATAAACCAAGTTCAGTTCAGGGTCTTTCTGAAGTAGGTTTTCCATCGCACGGCGACCGCCTTCTTCAGAACCTTGAGTTACTTCGTTACCCACAATACGAGGGTCGGTTTCGTCCCCCATACGCTTAGGGTCTTTGATATCGATACCAAAGCCTTTCAAGAAACCTTGGTCACGTGCAACGTCCACCGTGATTTGGCTTGTACTTAGGTCAAGTAAGGCAATTTTTGCGGTTTTGGCTTTATCGCCCATTTTTGCTTTTGCCCACATACCAATCATTTCGCCAGCTTTAAAGTTATCCGTCGCGAACGTCATGTCTGCTGCACTAGCAGGGCTAAGCGGTGTGTCTAACGCGATAACCAGCAAACCAGCATCACGTGCTTTTTGAATGGTAGGAACAATACCGGCGGTATCACTTGGCGTAATCAGAATACCTTTTGCACCGGCGGATATTAAGTTTTCGATGGCTTGTACTTGTGATTCGTTGTCACCATCATAGCGCCCCGCAAACGTACGCAACTCAACACCCAACTCTTCTGCTTTTTGCTGGGCGCCTTCTTTCATTTTCACGAAGAATGGATTGGTATTAGTTTTGGTGATAAGACCAATAATGGGGGTTTCTGCGATAGCAACGGTAGACAGTGTGCCCGCCGCTACTAGACAAGCGAATGTTTTAAAAGGAATGCGATGCATGAATTTCATTGTTTTGTAACTCCAGTTTTTTGTTTTTATTATCGGCAGTAACGCCATGACAAAACAGATCCAGCCCCGACTCTGTTTCTAACAAACCACTATGAAGATCAAAAACTAATGAATGATGTCATCCTTAACTTTTTTTTGTAATATTTGTAATATTTCAGCGCTGTACCTGAAATATTCGACTTAACGCCTTGATAGTAAAAGGTTTTGATATAAATAAATCTTTTTCTTTTAACTGATATTTTTGCTTCAACTCATCTTTAGGTAAACCAGACATCAGTAATATTGGCCCCCTAAAGCCTGAAGCATCCACTCTAATACTGTGAGCAAGCTCTACCCCGCTCATGGTGCCTGCCAAGTTCACATCAGACACGATGGCGTCAGGAATAAGAGCGCTGTTTAGTGCATCGATCACGGCTTCTGCCCGATCAAAATGTTGTACCATAAAGCCCATTTTTTCCAATTGTTCGCGCATCACGCGACACACCTCTTCGTCGTCTTCTACCAACCAAACCACACTGCGTTCAGGCAGTAAGATTGTCTCTTGCTGTGTTTCATTGTCTTGAGGTATTTTTTTATCATCAGATAACGCTTCTGTTGGCACTATTTGCTGAGGCAAAAACAAACAAACCCGTGTCCATTTTCCTTTCCCTGAGGTGACTTTTATTTCACCGCCACTTTGTTTTACAAAACCGTAAATCATACTCAACCCCAAGCCGCTGCCTTTACCCACTGGCTTGGTGGTGAAAAAAGGTTCAAAAATTCGCCCAATAACGCCTTCTGAAATACCTTCGCCTGAGTCTTCTACTTGTATGCGAATCGCAGGAATCTCGCTGTCGGGCAAGGTGCAGAGTGTGGTCGAAAAGGATAATCTGCCACCGTCAGGCATTGCACTCGCGCTGTTCAGAGATAAATTCAACAAGGCATTTTCAAGCTGCGAAGGGTCAATCAAACTCATAATATTAGGACACTGCAAATCGCTTTCAACATGGATGTGAGTGCCCACGCTGTATTCAACCAAGTCCAACATACCTTCAATTAAATCATCAACCCCAATGGTCACAGGGAAAAGTTGCTGCCGGCGACTAAACGCCAGTAAACGTTGTACCAAATTACTGCTTTTCTCCGATACGACGAGCGCACGCTCTATGTATCTGGCTTGATCACTGGTCTGTGGTCGTGAGTCTGACAACATTTGTAAGTTCCCCATAATCGCCGCCAATAGATTGTTAAAATCATGAGCGACGCCACCGGTAAGCTGCCCAAGCATCTCCATTTTTTGTGCCTGACGCAGTTGGCTTTCAACACTCTTACGTTCTGTTAAGTCCGTGTATAGCGTCACAAATCCGCCTTCAGGCATCGGTTTGGAACGGAATTCGACAATTTTCCCGGAATCAAAGTGACGCTCAAAGCTTTGAAAACGCAGATGACGCGTGACATTCACCTCGTCCATATGAACTTGCTGATTTTCGAGATTAAGATTTTTATGTTGACCACGGTTAATCAGATGTTGAACGTCATCAATCGACATACCAACACTCAAATCGTCATCCGATAAATCAAACAACTTTTGATAACCCGAATTCCAAGCGACCAATGTACCTTTTGCCGAAAACACACTTAAGCCATCGTTCATGTTATCGAAAATGGTTTCCAGTAGCCGTTTTTGTTCTGACAACTCAGCGGTCACTTCCAAACGCCTTAGGGCGTCGCGGCGAAAGACTTCGAATGTGTCTGCTAAAGTCCCGATTTCATCATGTCGGCGTATGGCGGTGCGTTTTGAATCCACGCGCCCTAGAGACAACTGTTCCATGTCATTGGTGACCACACCCAAGTCCTTTGTCATACGCTGACTGTACAAATACAACCGAGTCAGACCCAACAAAAGAAAAACAGAAATGCCAATAATCCAGTTTTGCCCTCGGGTCACCAACGCAGAGACCTCTTGGCGCTGACGACTTACTTTTTTCTGCAACCCACCCACGAAATTACTAACCTGTTGACTCAACTGCTCAGATTTAGCACGGATAGATATGAGTAAGTAATTTTTGCGCTCTTGGATTTGAGTTAAACGACGGTGCGCCATTAATAAGTCATCGGTAATGCTCGAAACTTGCCCACTTTGCGCCGACAAATTTAAGCTTTTCACCATGTTCTCCGGCACCAAACTAGGCGACTCTAATAACTGCAACAACCAAATTAAACCTTGTTGGCTATTCACACTGGCAACATCATCAGAGGGAGACAATTTCCGTATACGAAACTGCTGAGCCAAGCTGTCTTCACGCAGGTACAACTCTTCTCTTACCAACGCCACCAACTCTTCTAAGGTGGTTTGCAAATCATCCAGGCGATCATCAATATCACGCTGGAAAACAGAATCGGTCAAACTATCGGCAACGCCTCGCAATTCAAGAATACGACGGTGAATGCGTTCAGATTCTGTTTGTAACTGGAACGGACGGCCAGATCCGGCCGTGTATGGTGCAATGGCGGCTAATTGAGCAACGCCTTCGGCTAGGGTTAATGAGGTACTGATTTCAGGTAAGATTTTCGATTCAAATTCGGACAAAGACGCTTCACTGACTCGCATAGATTGCCAGCCGATACCAACCATAAAAAACGCCACCACACTAATCGCTAAAATAGACAAAGACGCTTTTTGACGGATACTGGTAAAGCGCATTTAGTTTTTCCGTACTGGGCCTTGGAAGAAGTACCCCAGTCCACGTTGCGTCTTAATAAATTCGGGGGTTTTAGGGTTTGCCTCTATTTTTCGGCGTAGTCGTAAAATCAATACATCGACGGTACGATCAAACACCTCAGTGTCCAGACCTCGACTTTTCTCTATCAGTTGTTCACGGGAAAGAATACGATCTGGATGCTGCGCCAACACCTCCAATAAGGAAAACTCGCCTAGTGTTAAGGTCACATATTTACCGTCTTGGCCATGCAAGAGTCGAGCGGTTAAATCCAATACCCAACCGCCAAAGCTCAAGCAGTCATGATCTTGATTGATGGTATTGGTCAAGGAAGGAGCTGCCTGAGAAGAGCGACGTAACAAGGCGTGAATCCGAGCGGTTAACTCTCGTAAATTAAACGGCTTCATCATGTAATCATCTGCGGCCAACTCAAGTCCTAAAATACGATCGGTTTCATCACCTTTGCCAGTCAACATCATGATTGGCATGGTGAATTGCGTCCGAACGTCGCGAGCAAGGTTTAAACCGTCCTCTTCTCGTAGATACAAATCCATCAACACCAAATCAACGGATTCCGCCTCTAAATGAAGCCACATTTGGTGACCATTTTCGGCTTCTCTTACTTGATACCCTTTTTGTGATAAGGCATCACATAGAAGTAGGCGAATGTCTTGATCATCATCGACAACCAATAAAGTCTTTTTATTTTGCTCTGTCATTGTCTAAATTGACATCCATTGTTGTTTTTATTTGAAGTGCATCAAGCTAGGTGAACTATGATCACCTGATTAGTATCATGCTAAAGTTAATGAAAGATTAACAGAAGGAAAAAAACTTGTGCAAAAGAAACGCATAAGCCTCTCTTTTTTAGACCCTGATCAATGGTTTCTAAATGACCAAAGGGAGACCGTTTTGGATACCTTGGTAAAAAATGGCATTCCCATTAAGCAGGCTTGCATCAACGGTGTCTGCGGCGTTTGTTTGACACCTTTGCTATCCGGTGAAATAGATTACGCGGAGAGGCAACCTCGTGGCCTCAATGAAAAAGAAAAAGAAAGCGGTTACTTTCTGCCTTGCATCTCAACATGTAAAACAGACATTTGTATTGGTAAACCAAAAGTGACGCTGCGCTAAGACACGGAAAAACGCTATCATAGACGCAGCCTATTAATGAGCAGACTTATGTCTAACGAACTGCCTATCTATCAACTGATTCCTGACTTAAAGCGTCAACTCAATCAGTCTCACGAAGCCATTTTGGAAGCCGCTCCCGGTGCAGGTAAAACCACGGTGGTGCCACTCGAGTTAATGGAAGAAACTTGGCTAAAAGGTCGTAAGATCATTATGCTCGAACCACGACGTTTGGCCGCCAAAACCGCAGCGAAACGCCTCGCCGATTCATTACAAGAACCACTTGGCGAACGCATTGGTTATCGAATTCGCCATGAGGGCAAAGAAAGCAAAAACACTCAAGTGCTCGTCGTAACCGAAGGCGTATTAACCCGCATGCTACATGACGATCCAAGTTTAGATGACATCGCCCTAGTTATCTTCGATGAATTTCACGAGCGTAACCTTCATTCTGATTTGGCGTTTGCTTTGTGTTTACAAGCACGAGAGCTTTACCGAGACGAAGACCCGCTAAAGCTATTGGTCATGTCAGCCACGTTAGATACAGAAGTGCTGGAGGCCAGACTCAACTGTCCAACACTCACCAGCCAAGGCCGCAGCTTTCCAATCATCACACACTATGGCAATAAAGCACTCAAGACCTTTCAAATCACCGACGAAGTCGTGCGCCTTACTTGCCAAGCCTTCAATGAAGAAACTGGCAGCATATTGGTTTTTCTACCGGGGCAAAAAGAAATTCGTCAAGCAGCAAGCAAACTGCAACATCAACTCGGCCATCATGCTCACTTAAGCATTCTGCCGTTATATGGCGAGCTCAGCCTAAAAGAACAAGAACAGGTCATTCAGCCGGTGGTTGCCCCAGCGCGTAAAATTGTTCTTGCAACGGCGATAGCACAAACCAGCTTAACAATTGAAGGGATTCGAGTGGTGGTCGATAGTGGCCTGAGTCGCGAAGCACGTTTCGATGCCAATACCGCTATAACACGATTACACACTCGTCGAGCAACTCAAGCGGAAACCACGCAGCGAATGGGCCGAGCAGGTAGAACGGAAGAGGGCATTTGCTATCGTTGGTGGAGCGAAGCACAGCAATACCAGCTGGCGCCGCAAGCCCAACCTCAAATTGAAATCAGTGACTTAAACTCCCTCGTGATGGATCTCGCCAAATGGGGCGTTCAAGCGCGTTTGGAACTGGATTGGGTTACGCCTCCAACAGAAAGCCACTGGCAGCAATCGGTGGATTTACTCACAAAGCTGTCGGCGCTTGCCCCTAATGAAGCGTTACAGCTTACTCCGCTTGGCAAACACATGAGTGAACTCGGCATTGAGCCGAGACTGGCTAGGCTTCTGATTGAAGGCATAAAAAGAGGAAACGATCAGGCTGCTGGTTCCGTGTGCGCAATTCTGTCGGAAGGTGATCCGTTTACTCAGCACAACAGCTGCCTAAGCGATCGACTTGCATGGCTTAACGGTACGCTGTCTATAAACAGCAAGCGACCCAAACCAGTTTATCAAAAAGCACGACAGCAATGGCTTCAACGCAGTCAAAACATCTTGATTCAACAAGATATCACGCGTGAAGACTCGAACGATATAGCGCCTCTGCTCATCAGCGCGTTTGCAGATCGCATTGCTCTACGAGTCAATCAAGATAACGAAAGAGTACGCTACAAGCTGACTAACGGTCGTATGGCAAGTTTGGATATTCAAGATCCATCGGCTCAAGAGCCGTGGCTGATTGCGTTAGACATTGGCGGTCATCATGGCCAAGAAGAAGACCGCATTTTTCTCGCTCATCCGATCCAATTAGACTCAATCGAAACCGATTTCCCCTATCTAATAGAAACAAAGCAGCACCTAACATGGTCAAAAAAAGACGCGCGTTTATTAAGTGAATCGCAACGATGGATTGGCAAGTTATGCATCGACAAAAAAAAGAGTAACAAACCATCAGAAGCAGATATTTGCCAAGCGATCTTCGTCTATATTCGTCAAAATAGTTTGTCCGTTTTACCTTGGGATGATGCGAGCGAACAGCTGCGGGCTCGCATCCAGTTTGCCTTTACCCATGATAAAAACACACAATGGCCAGATTATTCTGATGACGCACTACTCGCTGGACTAGAAAACTGGTTGGCGCCATACGTCGGAGCCATTACAACGCAACAAGCGATGAACAAACTTCCTTTGGCGAATATTCTGCTTAACCAGTTAGATTGGAATCAGCAGCAAACGCTTAATAATAACGTCCCGCCTCGACTCGACATTGCATCAGGAGCAAGTCACAAAATTGATTACAAAGAGCAGCCGCCAACGCTGCGTGTAAAGCTGCAAGAAATGTTTGGCACTACGACTCATCCGACGTTTTTTAATCAAACCATTCGAATTGAACTGCTATCTCCGGGACAAAGACCTTTGGCCGTGACCCAAGACTTGGCTTTCTTTTGGAAAGAAGCTTATCCAGAGGTTCGAAAAGAAATGCGCGGTCGTTATCCTAAGCATCCATGGCCCGAAGACCCTATGAGTGCTCAGGCGACCGCAAAAACCAATCGAGCATTAAGGTCGTCATGAAGAATGTGTTAAGCGTTTCTCAGCTGTTGAAGCGCTTGCTCGGTTAGGTCGTGGCTGAAAGGGGTATTCTTTGCATGAGTTGGGCTCCAGCCCATAATGAAGCGATGAAAGTCTGCCCAAGCAATCACAAACAATGTTTGCCACTCTTCAATAACCTCTTGAGCAAAAGCCTGAGATTCGCCTTGAGCCATTAACTCTCGCCCTAGCTCGGCAAAATAATGATCAAGTAAATAAGGTAGGTTTTCAGACAACGCTTTTTCAGTAAGAGCGCTGCCTAAGAGATAAGCCAAATCCTGTACGCCAGTACCACCTCCAACGTATTGAAAATCTACCGCTGCGACTTTTTCTTCTTGTGTAGAAAAACAAAAATTCGCTACCTTCGCATCGCCATGAACCAGTGTTTTAAAACGAGCTTCGTCTAGGCACTGAGACAAAGCGACTGCAGATGACTTCAACTCACCTTCTTCCATCGCCATCCATTCTTCTTGGCGTGTATCTAAATGCCAATAAGTGCCTTTTCCCCAAAGTCCTTTAGGCCAACCCAAAACGGGGTTTTGATGAATAAAACCAGCGTGAAAGGCCGCAATCCAGTTAATACAAGACAATAGATGCTGATCGTTATCAGTGTCGTATCGAGCGTCATAACCCAACGCGTCTAAGTCTTCTAATAAGATCAATCGCTGACCGCTTTGCTTATCAAAATGAACACCATGACAATGCGCTACTCGAGCCGAATCAAGGCAGCGGGCAGCCCAATCTTGGTACCAACATTGCTCCACTTCATAAGAACGTATTTTTCGGTTATGCGCGTGATCAGACTGCCAACCACGAGGGTGATTTATAGAAATGGGGAAGGTGCAATGTTTGGCAATAATATAAGTGGAAGGCTGAGAACCTTGATAACTAATGATATAGCGGACGATTTCGCCATAACCACTCCACAAAGACTGAATTACTTCCTTGCGCTCAACAAAGCTTGCCTTGCATTGTCGCTTTATAAAAAATTCGGGGGTCATAAGTTAATAACTTTTCAACATTGTAGTAAAGCTAGTCAAATTCGCATGGGCGGTAGAAATTCTTGCTGTCACTATCGGCTTTCTAATTTCCATTATTGTATCGTTCTCAGTCTATGAAGAATTGAACAAAACAGATCGAATACTGAGCTTTGGTGATTATAGCAGCATACTGGTCGCTGCCCTGCCTTTTGTCTTAGTCGCGGTTGTTGAAGCGGCAAAGATCCCCGTTGCAACCGCTCTTATGTACGCCAAGCATTTTTGGTGGCGTGTTTTATTTTTTATTGGACTGGTTTTATTGTCAACAATCACTTTTGAAACCATGTTAAATGGTTTTGAGAGAAACTTTTCAAGTTTAAATATCAGCATTGATGAAAAGAAAAAATTAATATTATTAACCTACAGCAAGTTGATAACGATTACCGAATCAATGTTCAAACCGCAAACAACGCTTATTAAACAGCACTGAACAAAGAACGTGAGCATATTAACCAACAAATAACTCAACTAAACAATGAAGCTCATGGAAGCCAGCAGTATCAAACAGAAATTGACGAGCTTCACGCTAAAGAACTCGATATTTACGATGCTTGGGACCAAGAACGTGACGAACTACAAAAACGCCTTCGAAGCTTATTAAATAACTACGTTGCCGGCACTCAAAATGATAAACAACAGCTTCAACAAGAGTTAGATGACTTAAAAGCAGAAATGAAACTAAAGCTCTCAGAAGCAGGCTTTTTTACTCGTGGTCAAGTCGAAACTAAGTACCGTAAGCTAATTGCAGACAAAGAAGAACGCCTTTATTCCGTTGCAGACAGATCCACTGGTAGTGGAGCACTAGATCAGCAAACTCAAAGTGAAAAACAACTTCAAGAACAACTACAAATATTAGGCCAGAACTATCAAAAACGTGTTGATCTAGGACGTTCTCGTATCGCTTACCTAGAAAAGCAAATACTCGAGCATTCAACCGACAATGAGCAAAAGCGCCAAAGTTTCAGAGTAAACTTTAATACAATCACAAAACAGGCAGATCAATTACGTAGTGGCTCTATCATCAGAGCGGCAAAAGAAAAAGATGTCCTATTAACTGAATATGATTTGATTCAGCAAGAAGTAAAAGTGATAGACAAAGAAATGTATAGCTTAAATCAGGAACAAAGCATCATTAAGCATGACATTAATCGTCTAGTAAACTCTAATCAGATTTATCGTCTTGCTGCCTACATCAGCGATAAAGAACAAGCAATTGATGTTCCTAAGTCCACCGTAGGACTAGTCGCCTTGGTATGGTTCTCATCACTTGCCTTTATTAGTGCCGTCACAGGGGTTTTCTTAGCCATCACAGGTATTTATATTCAACGCATCTATGCAAAAGAAAATGAGCATAGAGAAGAGTAATGCTCCTCCTTCAAACTCTATAAAAAACTGGATGTTCTGCTTAAAATACTAATTAAAGCGAATCCTAATCAGTGAGTTAGCAGACATCACGCGTTAATCCTTATCACGCTTATACAAAAGCCCACTTCAAAATGAACTGGTTTTTTTGTGTATAAAAACAAGGCTTATCCCCAGATAGGCAAGAATACATGATGCTATTAAACCATCACACTTGTTTACTCAAGATACATAATTTGTACTCGCTTAGACCTGATCTGACAGTTACCCATTTTGAAGCAGTGTCTGTCGGGTTAAACTCTTTTAAAGCCGGCGGTAAAGCGCATACGCACACCCAACGCATTCTAGACATTCAACCAGATGCCATACACCAACGTGTGGCGGTTATTCTAGGTGCCGCTAACGAAGTGGATAAGTGCTTAACTTATTAACACCGACAAGTTAAACATTGATGGCTTAGCAGTGCATAACTCAGAAAGCCCTGAATAGTTGAGCATTCAGGGCTTTCTTGTATTGATAGGCTTGTCATCTACACTAGTCTTGAACTCATTGACCTATTATTCCACCTAATGTCGTATTTTGGTCAATATAAAACGAGGTCAGAAGACGTTACTTCCCTTGTCCCTTTCTTCCAGCCAAAAAAAAGCCCTGACAGCGTTAGCTATCAGGGCTCTCTTAATTTAAGCTTGACGACGACCTACTCTCACATGGGATCTCCCACACTACCATCGGCGATGGCGCTTTTCACTTCTGAGTTCGGGATGGGATCAGGTGGTTCAACGCCTCTATGATCGTCAAGCAATTCTGCTGCGTTCGTTCTGGCGGTTTCTTAAGATCATAATCTCTATCATCTCTTTCTTCCAACCAAAACACGCGAAGACATGCTTGGATCTTTAACAATTCTTTTTTGAAATAACGGTAATCAAGGTTAAACCAGTTTTTATCGTAATGTGTCTCTGTAATCTTTGATGCATTTGCTTAGAGTCTTTTTCATTCTCTCTTCACTTATCATCTAAAACCACTTTGGTGTTATATGGTCAAGCCTCACGAGCAATTAGTATTGGTTAGCTCAATGCCTCACAGCACTTACACACCCAACCTATCAACGTCCTAGTCTCGAACGGCTCTTTAGGGGACTTATGTCCCAGTGAGATCTTATCTTGAGGGAGGCTTCCCGCTTAGATGCTTTCAGCGGTTATCCCGTCCGAACGTAGCTACCCGGCAATGCCACTGGCGTGACAACCGGAACACCAGAGGTTCGTCCACTCCGGTCCTCTCGTACTAGGAGCAGCTCCTCTCAAATCTCAAACGTCCACGGCAGATAGGGACCGAACTGTCTCACGACGTTCTAAACCCAGCTCGCGTACCACTTTAAATGGCGAACAGCCATACCCTTGGGACCGGCTTCAGCCCCAGGATGTGATGAGCCGACATCGAGGTGCCAAACACCGCCGTCGATGTGAACTCTTGGGCGGTATCAGCCTGTTATCCCCGGAGTACCTTTTATCCGTTGAGCGATGGCCCTTCCATACAGAACCACCGGATCACTAAGACCTACTTTCGTACCTGCTCGACGTGTCTGTCTCGCAGTTAAGCGTGCTTTTGCCTTTACACTCTACGCATGATTTCCGACCATGCTGAGCACACCTTCGTGCTCCTCCGTTACTCTTTGGGAGGAGACCGCCCCAGTCAAACTACCCACCACACAGTGTCCTCGATCCAGATAATGGACCTGAGTTAGAACCTCAAACATACCAGGGTGGTATTTCAAGATTGGCTCCAATAGAACTAGCGTCCTATCTTCAAAGCCTCCCACCTATCCTACACAAATAGGTTCAAAGTTCACTGTGAAGCTATAGTAAAGGTTCACGGGGTCTTTCCGTCTAGCCGCGGATACACAGCATCTTCACTGCGATTTCAATTTCACTGAGTCTCGGGTGGAGACAGTGTGGCCATCGTTACGCCATTCGTGCAGGTCGGAACTTACCCGACAAGGAATTTCGCTACCTTAGGACCGTTATAGTTACGGCCGCCGTTTACTTGGGCTTCGATCAAGAGCTTCGCTTACGCTAACCCCATCAATTAACCTTCAAGCACCGGGCAGGCGTCACACCCTATACGTCCACTTTCGTGTTTGCAGAGTGCTGTGTTTTTAATAAACAGTCGCAGCCACCTGGTATCTTCGACCGACTAGTGCTTACGGAGCAAGTCCTTCACACCGGCCGGCGTACCTTCTCCCGAAGTTACGGTACCATTTTGCCTAGTTCCTTCACCCGAGTTCTCTCAAGCGCCTTGGTATTCTCTACCTGACCACCTGTGTCGGTTTGGGGTACGGTCAATGTATATCTGAAGCTTAGAAGTTTTTCCTGGAAGCATGGCATCAACCACTTCGCCCAAAAGAGGGCTCGTCATCAGTTCTCGGCATTCTCTCTAAAAGAGTGACCCGGATTTGCCTAAGTCACTTGCCTACCGCCTTAAACACAGACAACCATCGCTGTGCTGGCCTAGCCTTCTCCGTCTCTCCATCGCAATATACATCGGTACAGGAATATTAACCTGTTTTCCATCGACTACGCATTTCTGCCTCGCCTTAGGGGCCGACTCACCCTGCCCTGATTAACATGGGACAGGAAACCTTGGTCTTCCGGCGGGGGAGTTTTTCACTCCCCTTATCGTTACTCATGTCAACATTCGCACTTCTGATACCTCCAGCCTGCCTTACAGCTTGACCTTCAACGGCTTACAGAACGCTCCTCTACCATGCCTAATAAATTAAGCATCCGTAGCTTCGGTGTACAGTTTGAGCCCCGTTATATCTTCCGCGCAGGCCGACTCGACTAGTGAGCTATTACGCTTTCTTTAAAGGATGGCTGCTTCTAAGCCAACCTCCTAGCTGTCTAAGCCTTCCCACATCGTTTCCCACTTAACTGTAACTTTGGGACCTTAGCTGACGGTCTGGGTTGTTTCCCTTTCCACGACGGACGTTAGCACCCGCCGTGTGTCTCCCGTAATTGCACTCATTGGTATTCGGAGTTTGCATGGGGTTGGTAAGTCGGGATGACCCCCTAGCCCAAACAGTGCTCTACCCCCAATGGTGAGATACGAGGCGCTACCTAAATAGCTTTCGAGGAGAACCAGCTATCTCCGAGCTTGATTAGCCTTTCACTCCTATCCACAAGTCATCCCCAGCCTTTTCAACGGATGTGGGTTCGGTCCTCCAGTTGATGTTACTCAACCTTCAACCTGCTCATGGATAGATCGCCCGGTTTCGGGTCTATTCCCAGCAACTAAACGCCCTA
>NZ_CP054301.1:3807500-3877500 GCF_013372285.1 Marinomonas primoryensis
CTGAGCCATGATCAAACTCTTCAGTTAAAAGTTTGCTCACTCAAATCTTATTACACTAACTATAACTTAATCGATTCATCGTCCCTAAGAACAACAAATCAACATAAAGCGATTGCCGTGTAGACTCTCGTAAGACTTCAATTTTTTTGATCAACTACATCTCGGCAAGCCGGTCTGCGATGATCTTCTGAAGCCTCTAGCGAGCGCCCACACAAATTATCTGATTATCTATTTTAAAGAGCGATCTGATCTTCGTCTCAACGTTCTTACTAGGTAAGTGACAAACTGTTGTTTGCGTCGTTGTCCGTGTCAGTGGAGGCGTATAATACAGCCTGAATCTTTTAGCGCAAGCCCTTTTTTAAAGTTTTTTACTTTTGTTTCATACTCATTACAAATAATAGAAAAGGCGCCTAAGCGCCTTTTCTAAAATGATAATTAGATATTAAGGATCTACAGATTTTGTGCAACCCTTTTTTTGATAATTATTTAAATAAACATCAAAAAGATTTTTACCTGGCTAAAGCTCTATAATGCGAAGCTCTTTAGGCATGGAGAAAGAGACATTTTCTTCACGGCCCTTTAACTCTTGAGGAACACTTCCCCCTTCAGCCACAAGACGAGCAATCACTTCATTGACTAACACCTCTGGAGCCGACGCCCCAGCCGTTACACCAACACTAGTAACACCCTGCAACCAAGCTGTATCAATTTCGTTCGCATTATCAATAAGGAAAGCTTTCGCCCCCATACGCTCAGCAAGCTCTTTAAGACGAGTTGAATTAGAGCTGTTAACAGAACCCACAACCAAAACTAAGTGCGACTCTTTAGCTAAGGTTTTTACTGCGTCTTGGCGATTTTGCGTTGCATAACAAATATCATCTTTTTTGGGACCACGAATCATTGGGTAATGTTGACGCAACGTATCAATCACCACAGAGGTGTCATCCATAGACAAGGTGGTTTGTGTCACAAAGGCAAGGCGCTCTGGATTCTTCACAGGAAGGTCAGCCACATCATCAGGGTGCTCTACTAAATAAATAGCACCACCTTGACGACTATCATACTGCCCCATTGTTCCTTCAACTTCAGGATGCCCATCATGACCAATCAAAATACATTCCATACCATCGCGAGAATAGCGAAGCACCTCTAAATGCACTTTTGTAACCAATGGACAGGTCGCATCAAATACTTTTAAACCACGATCTGTTGCTTCGTCTCGAACCGCTTTTGACACACCATGCGCACTGAAGATAACAATATTGTCATCTGGAACTTGATCCAATTCATCAACAAATACCGCACCACGCGCTTTTAATGATTCGACCACAAACTTATTGTGCACCACTTCATGGCGAACGTAGATAGGAGCCTCGAATAAATCTAAGCACCTATTCACAATATCGATCGCTCGATCCACACCAGCACAAAAGCCACGAGGGTTGGCAAGTTGAATTGCAAAACTCATGCAGCCTCCTCGATAGCAACTATCTGCACTCTAAACGTAAGCGAGCGCCCAGCTAAGGGATGATTAAAATCAACCACCACCTCCTTCTCTTCAATATCTGCTATTACACCAGGAAGTTCGTTTTTTTTCATATCAGCAAAAGAAATCACCATACCTTCCTCTAAGTCCATAGCAAACTGAGAGCGAGGCATTCGCTGGAGGTTACTGGTATTATGAGCGCCAAACGCTTTTTCTGGAGACATAACATAAGACGCCTCTTGACCCACCGACATACCTAAAAGGGCCAATTCAAAATCAGGCAATAAGCTTCCGTCGCCAAATACAAAACTGGCCGGTATTTGCGCGAAGTTAGAGTCAACTATTTGGCCATCTTCAAGGGACAATTCAAAATGCAGCGTTACTCGACTACTTTTTTTAACTAAATTCATTCTTTTGCCTCCTCTTGCTTCTTTGTCACCACACTTTCTAGCAACATTAAAACAACACCAATGGTAATCGCACTGTCTGCAACATTAAATGCGGGGAAATACCACGACTGCTGCCAATGAAGCTGAAGAAAATCGACAACATGACCATACATCAATCGGTCATATAAATTCCCAATAGCACCACCTAGAACAAAACTCAAAGCGAGTGATTCGAGGCGATTCGTATTAGCGATTCTAATAAGGCGCCAACTAATACCAACCACAACCGCCAACGCGATCACGGAAAAAAACCAACGCTGCCAGCCTCCCGCTTCCGCCAGAAAGCTAAACGCAGCCCCTGTGTTATATCTGAGCGTTAAATCAAAAAAAGGTAATACTGGGATTTCTTGCCCATAAAACAAATTGGATTCAATCGCTTGTTTCGTCACCCAATCCACAATGAATAGAATGAGAGCCAGCGCCCACCAGCGCTGAACTCGTTTCCACATAATAAGAATCGTCATTAAGCGAAAAGGCGTTGCTCACCTTCTCCGTCTGGTAAGTTAGAAATACAGCGATCGCATAACTCAGGATGAGTCTCACGCAGACCCACTTCTTCACGGTGATGCCAACAGCGAACACACTTAGTATTCTTACTCAACTCAACACGCACTTTAAGCCCATCAAGCTCCGTCGCCACCGCCGCATCGTCAGCTTCAGACAATGGCAGAACATTGACTTCTGAAGCGATCAATACAAAACGCAACTCTTCGCCCAAAGCATTCAAAGTCGCCTGCAAAGCAGCATCACAATAAAGCGTTATTTCAGCGCTTAAGCTGGCCTTCATTTTACCTTCGCTACGCGCCGCCTCTAACACCTTATTAGTCGCTACCTTGGCTTCTAACACATGCGCCCAGAATTCACGTCCCATTGGTTCATCACTCGACAATTCGACTAACCCTTCATACCAAGTTGTCAAGAACACAGATTCGCTGCGCTCACCTGGAAGGGATTGCCAAATTTCATCCGCGGTAAAACTCAAAATCGGTGCAATCCAACGCGTGAACGCCTCCATTACATGATACAAAGCGGTTTGTGCAGAACGACGTGCCAAACTGTCTGATTGCGTGGTGTACTGACGGTCTTTAATAACATCCAGATAAAAACCACCTAGATCCACAGAGCAAAAATTCTGAATTTTTTGATTCACTGCATGGAACTGATATTCGTTGTAAGCCGTATCTAATTCTTTTTGAAGCAGCGCAGCACGATCCACAATCCAACGATCCAGCGCGATCATCTCATTGGCAGGAACAAGATCTTTAGCTGGATCAAAGCCATTTAGATTCGACATCATAAAACGCGCCGTATTACGGATACGACGATACGAATCAGCAACACGCTTAAGGATCTCATCAGAAACTGTCATTTCTGTCGTGTAATCCGTAGCCGCCACCCACAATCGAATAATATCGGCGCCCAAAGTATCCATCACTTTTTGCGGTGACAATACATTACCCAAAGATTTCGACATTTTTCGACCGTCGCCATCCACGGTAAAGCCGTGTGTTAACACTTGTTTATATGGCGGTACACCACGAATTGCGATCGATGTTTTCAAAGAAGACTGGAACCAACCACGATGCTGATCTGAGCCCTCCAAATACAAATCAGCAGGAAAGTTCAACTCTTCACGCTGATCGATAACCGAATAATGCGTGACACCTGAGTCGAACCACACATCTAAAGTATCGGTTACCTTGCTGTATTTTTCAGCATCAGCGCCCAACAACTCTTCTGCGTCGATTTCGAACCAAGCCTCTATACCTTCTTTTTCTATACGCTTAGCCACTTCTTCGATCAATCGCGGCGTTTCTGGGTGAAGCTCTTGAGTTTCTTTATTGATAAATAAAGCAATAGGTACACCCCAAGTACGCTGACGAGACACACACCAGTCCGGGCTGTTATTCAACATCCCTTCCATGCGATTCTTACCCCAGTTAGGCACCCATTTCACGCCGTCTACCGCATGTTTTGCCGCATCCAACAAACCTTCTTTGGTCATACTGATAAACCATTGAGGCGTCGCGCGGAAAATAAGCGGTGTTTTTGTACGCCAACAATGCGGATAACTGTGGAAGATCTTCGATTCAAACACCAAAGCGTTATTACGATTAAGCGCTTCTAATACCGCACCATCTACTTTATATACATGCAAGCCAGCAAATTCACCCGCTGCATCAGAATAAACGCCATTGTCTTGAACCAAATTGATAGTGCCAATGCCATTTTCACGACCGACATTGAAATCGTCTACGCCGTGATCTGGTGCAGTATGCACACAACCTGTACCCGCTTCCGTCGTAACATGCTCACCCAAAACAACGGGAATATCACGCACCAAAAAGGGGTGATCCAAGACAGTACCTTTTAGATCTGCACCAACAATGCGACCCACAATACGGAAGTCAGACACACCGTAACGCGCCATCAAACCTTCAACCATGTCTTCCGCAACGATCAAACGCTCTTTGCCCAAGCCCACATCAACTTGAACTAAGGCATAGTTAAAGTCAGGATGAACAGAAACAGCCTGACTAGCAGGAAGCGTCCAAGGTGTGGTTGTCCAAATAACAACAGATACTTTACCTTCGCCTTCAACATCAGAAAATTTAGCCAATAAGGCCGCTTCATCTTGCGGCACATACCGCACATCTAAAGACAAAGATGTTTTGTCTTGGTATTCAACTTCTGCCTCTGCCAGCGCAGAACCACCTACCACACTCCAGTAAACTGGCTTGAAGCCTTTTACGAGATGGCCATTTTCAGCAATCTTACCCAGCGCACGAACAATATTCGCTTCCGTTGCAAAGTTCATCGTCAGGTAGGGATTTTTCCAATCGCCCATAACACCTAAACGGATAAAATCTTTTTTCTGCTCTTCGATTTGCGTATAAGCGTATTCACGGCACTTTGCGCGAAAATCTTTGTAAGACACTTTCGTGCCGGCCTTGCCAATAAGCTGCTCGACCTTGTGCTCAATCGGCAAACCATGACAATCCCAACCTGGAATATAAGGCGCATCAAAGCCGCTGACAGTTTTTGACTTAACAATAATATCTTTGAGAATCTTATTAACTGCATGACCGATGTGAATACTGCCATTTGCGTACGGAGGGCCATCATGAAGAATAAATGTTTTTCGGCCTTTACTTACATCACGTACTTTTTGGTACAGATCCATATCCTGCCAACGCTTAAGCATTGCAGGTTCACGTTTTGCCAGATCTCCACGCATAGGGAAATCAGTGTTTGGCAAATTCAGTGTCGGTTTATAATCACTCATGGTTTATCGAATTATCCTCAAAGATCATCAGTTCACTGATTGGACAAAGAAACGCAACGCGTCATCTTTATCACATTGAATTTGTTTTTCCAGCGCATCTAAGCTGGTCATTTTTCGTTCTGCCCGAATAAAATAACAGAAAGTCACCTGCACGTATTGATCGTACAGATCGCCATTAAAATCGAACAAATGCACTTCTAATATTGGCGTTTTACCATCAACAGTCGGGCGCACACCAATATTCGCCACCCCATTATGGGAGACACCATCCACCGTAAACATCACAGCATAAACACCAGAAAGCGCAGGTTTAATACCTTTAAGGTGAACATTCGCCGTAGGAAATCCCAATTTACGACCAAGCTGCTGCCCATGAATAACGCGACCACTCAACATCACCAAGTGCCCCATATTCACCTGAGCAGCCAATACATCTCCACACTCTAGTGCATGCCTAACCAACGTACTGCTGACTCGCTCACCAAGAGCATTCATCACTGATGGTGTATTCTCAACATCAAAACCATGCCCACCACCAAACTCTTGCAAGTAATCAAAGTCACCTTGTCGATCACAGCCAAAACGAAAATCATCACCAACCACCAAGTGCTTCACAGACAGCCCATCCAGCAAAACTTGCTGACAAAATGCCTGAGCCGTTAATTGCTGCAACTTAGGGTTAAATGGCATGCAGAGCACATAATCTATTCCCTGACCTTCCAACAACCGTACTTTATCACGCAAACGCCCAATGCGGCCGGGCGCCGTTTCAGGCGCAAAGAACTCTCTTGGCTGGGGTTCAAAAATCATAATCCCCGCAGGTGAATCATACTGCTTTGCTAAGGCTTTGACGCGCGCCAAAATAGCACTGTGACCCAAATGGACACCATCAAAATTGCCAATCGTCAGCACACACTCTTTATGCTTTGAACGGATATTATGAATACCGCGAATTAACTCCATAGAACCCCGTACAAAACAATTAAATCCAGCGTCAAAAAATAACCGCGATTATATAGCAGTTAGCAAGATGAAGGTAGGCCAGAACTTGCACAAGCAGTGCAAACCACACTTCAAAATAAAAAACGCACTAAAAATACCTAATGCTTCAAAATAGAAGGACGTAACCCCGCCGCGACCGCAACCACGCAATACACAAACACGCCGCAAACGACAACCATCAAGGTACAGCCGACTCGATACAAATCGTCCATTTGCGTCCACTGCCAACCCTGCTGCAAAAACAGATACAAGCAAACACCCAACGAAAACGTTGCACTCAACACGATACGCAACAAACGACGCCACTGATCAGAAAACACATGATACTGTTTCTTATACAGCCCGCGCCAAAGCAAAAAGGCATTCAAGCCTGCCGACAAACTTGTCGCGAGAGCCAGCCCAACATGCCCCAGCGGCCATACTAAAATCAGGTTGAGAACCATATTAGACACCATCGCGATAATACCGATGCGCACAGGCGTTCTGGTATCTTGTCTTGCATAATAGCCTGGCGCCAAGACCTTAATCAGCATCATAAACACCAACCCTAGCGAATACGCCTGCAAACTCCGCGCAGCCATCTGCACATCGTTTACCGTCAGCTCTCCTCGGTAAAAAATGGTCGCAATCAAAGGCTCAGCCAACATAAAAAGAGCAAGAGACGACGGAATAGCAATTAATAATAAAATACGCAGCGCCCAATCCAATGTATCAGAAAACTTTGTCGACTCACCCCCAGAAAAACTACGCGACAAAGAAGGCAAAATGACCGTACTGATTGCGATTGCAAAAATGCCCAAAGGCAGTTCATACAACCGGTCCGACAAATATAACCACGTGATACTGCCAGTTTGTAGAAAAGACGCTAGCACTGTATCCAGTAGCAAATTAATTTGACTGACCGACACGCCAAATAGCGCCGGGCCCATCAAAAGCAAAATACGCTTAACGCCGGGGTGGCGAAAACCCAACCTTGGCATTGGTAATAATTGAAGCTTCGCCAAAAACGGCACTTGAAACAGCAGCTGAATCAAACCCGCAAAAAATACACCCCAAGCGACGGCAGTTTCCGCTTGAGCCGCCGAACGAGCAAAAAACAAGGTGGCAATGATAAGAGAGATATTCAAAAAAATAGGCGTAATTGCGGGGACTGCATACTCTCCATGGGCATTTAAAATACCACCAGCCAACGCCGTTAATGAAATGAACAACAAATAGGGGAATGTAATCGTCAGCAACTCAGCCGTTAAAGCCGACTGCTCAGAACCAACAGAAAAGCCCGGAGCAAACACATACACCACCCAAGGAGCACATAACATAAACAGCACAGTCACAAACAACAACACCAACGCAAGCGAGCCTGACACCGCTGCAACCAAAGCACGAATCTCGGCTTTCGTTTCATTAACACGGTAATCACTTAAAACAGGGACAAAGGCTTGAGCAAAAGCACCTTCTGCAAACAATCGCCGAAAAAAATTAGGGATTTTAAACGCCACATAAAACGCATCTGCGCTGCCACTCGCCCCTAAAACATAAGCCAAAGTGGCGTCTCTCACCAAACCCAAGATACGAGAAAGAAAGGTACAAATAGAAACTAAGACACCAGAACGTAATAAAGACAAAGACTTACGTTCTTTGCCAGATGAGGCATTTATTTCAGACATACAATCCCATAACGCAGCCAATAAAAATATCGCCCAAGAATAACACCTGCAGATACGGTAACGCAGCCAAATATATAAACTCATTTCCCTAATATTTGTATAATAGGGTTGTGACAACGCTAAAAACTGGTAAAATCCGCCGCGAGATTTTAAAGTTTAAACTTGACATTAATTTCATGACGCAGCAGAGTGCTGAGTCATTTCTTATTCCAAAAATTAAAGGAGCCAGACCGTGGCAAATTCCGCCGGTTCAAAAAAACGCGCGCGCCAAGCTGTTAAAAGCCGCGCTCACAATGGTAGCCTTCGTTCAATGGTTCGTACATACTTGAAAAAAGTAGATGCGGCTATCGAAGCAGGCAATCAAGCTGACGCACAAGCAGCTTACGTTCTAGCAACTTCAAAGCTAGACAAAGCCGCTGATAAAGGCCTATATCATAAAAACAAAGCAGCTCGCCATAAGAGCCGCTTGAGTGCTAAAATCAAAGCACTGGCCTAATACCTATAAAAAAACCGGCACATGCCGGTTTTTTTATATCTTTTCATCGTACCGCAATCTAAAAAAACTAGCTAAATAGAATTACCAGCCACACAACCGCCGCAAAAAACAACGTCAGCATAACAGCAGCAGAACCTAAATCTTTTGCTCGCCCAGAAAGCTCATGATGCTCATGACTAATTCTATCAACAACCGCTTCAACACTTGAATTCAGAGTTTCAACAATCAACACCATGCCAACGGAAAAAATAAGTAACGCTCGTTCCAGCCCACTGCCGCCAAGCCAGATAGCAAAGGGCAAAGAAATCAAGAACAAACACACTTCTTGACGAAAAGCCGCTTCGTGTTTCCACTGCGCCTGCAATCCCTGTGATGAATACTTTAAAGCGCTCAATACTCGATCTAAACCCACCTTTCCCGGCTTTGCCATGATAACGTCAACCTTTAAATAATAACCAAATCATCGCGATGAATTAATTCAGGCTCACCCTTGTAACCCAGAATATCACCAATACTAGACGATGCCTTACCAAGCAACTTAAGCGTTTCATCGACACTGTAATTCACCAAACCACGAGCAACTAAACCACCTCGCTCATCAACACAAATAACCATATCTCCGCGAGAAAAGGTGCCCTGGGCATCTTTGACACCAACAGGCAATAAGCTCGTTCCTTCTTTTCGCAACGCCTTTACCGCTCCGTCATCCAAAACCAAAGCACCACGACTCTTCAGATGACCCGCCAACCACTGCTTACGCGCAGCGACTCGACCGTGCTCTGGCTGCAACCAAGACCCTAACAATTCACCAGCCGCCACCCGAACAATGACATTTTCTTCACGACCTGAGGCTATCAAGGTATCTGCCCCTGAACGCGCAGCTAGACGAGCCGCACGCACCTTAGTCAACATACCACCGCTCCCCAAAACGCCAGCGCCACCACTCGCCATAGACTCTAAACGATCATCCGATGCTGAAATATAAGATATCAATGTTGCATCTTTATGATCACGTGGGTTTTTGTCAAATAAGCCCTGCTGATCTGTCAAAATAATTAACACATCTGCTTCGACTAAATTGGCCACCAGAGCCCCCAACGTATCATTGTCACCAAAACGAATTTCGTCGGTTACAACCGTATCGTTTTCATTAATAATAGGTACAACACCGAAACCAAGCAGCGTTCTCAACGAAGAGCGAGCGTTTAAATAACGTCGACGATTAGATAGATCATCATGCGTCAGTAGAATTTGCGCCGTGCACAAGCCATGTTTCTCAAAATGTGACTCATAGACGCCGACTAGCTTCATCTGACCAACAGCCGCAGCGGCCTGCAGCTCATTTATCTGCGTGGGGCGAGAAGAAAAACCAAGGCGCTTCATACCAGCTGCAATAGAACCAGAAGAGACTAAGACAACTTCCTTTCCTTGCGCCCGCAACTGAGCAATTTGAGCAACCCAAAGACCAATTCGGGCAACATCTAACCCTTGACCATCGTTTGTCAATAAAGCACTGCCTATCTTAACGACGATACGCTTTGCCTTAGCAATTTTTTCTCGCATTTCCATGATACTACCGCTTCCCACCAAACAGATTAGCTAACGTATTCCACTTCGACATCGTAATCATCTTCATCAAAGTCATCATCGTCCAGCGGCTTACCTGCCTTACGACGCTTCTCACGTAATGACATAATACGATTCCGACCCTCTTCATCGATCAACGTACGCATTGCTTTTTCTTTTTCACGCGCTTCAGCACTCTCAGCCAACAACTCTCGCTGTTCATCCAACGCCGTCATCAGATCCAGACAAAGAACTTCTGTACCATCACCAGAAATTGCAGAAATTCGGTAAGCCTTACCTTCCCAGCCCAGCGCATCCGTCACACTTTTACAGCGCTCCTCCAATTCGTCTTCTGGCACCATATCGGTTTTATTCAATACCAACCAACGATCCCGCTCTGCCAAAGCAGGGCTAAACTGATGCAATTCATTGACGGCAATCACAGCCGCTTCTGCAGGTGTAATTTCGTCCCAAGGCGCCAAGTCGACAATGTGTAGCAAGATACGGTTACGTACCAAGTGCTTCAAGAATCGAATACCAAGACCCGCACCTTCAGACGCCCCTTCAATAATTCCAGGAATATCGGCAATTACAAAGCTCTGGTGCTTCTTCACTTTTACCACACCAAGATTCGGCACCAAGGTTGTAAAAGGATAATCAGCTACTTTTGGCTTGGCAGAAGAAACCGCACGAATAAAGGTTGATTTACCTGCATTAGGAAGACCTAACAAACCCACATCCGCCAAGACTTTCATCTCTAGCTTCAATGTACGCTCTTCACCTACCGTACCTTTCGTCGTCTGTCTTGGCGCACGGTTAGTACTTGATTTAAATCGAGTATTCCCCAAACCATGATGACCACCTTGAGCCACTTTTAACGTTTGACCGTCACGAACAAGATCCCCAAGCGTCTCGCCCGTATCGTCATCGATTACGGTCGTTCCAACAGGCACTTTAATCTCAAGATCCGGCCCTTTCGAACCCGTCATGTCTTGGCCTTGACCCGTCTCTCCACTCTCAGCAATGTATTTTTTCGTAAAACGAAAATCGATCAGAGTGTTTAAGGCTTCATCGGCCACCAGCACAACACTGCCGCCATTACCGCCATCACCACCATCAGGACCGCCTTTAGCGACGTACTTTTCGCGCCAAAAGCTCAAACAACCATTACCACCCTTACCCGCTCTTACATAGATACCGGCTTCATCAACAAATTTCACAGATACACCTCTTCGGTGGATTATCAGAATCAACAAACTCTGATTATAGAATTCTTCCAAAAAAAAAGCCCCGCGTCGCGGAGCTTTTTTTAAGTTTTTAGTAAGTGATTAAGCAGCTACGACAGAAACTGTACGACGCTTCAACTTACCTTTCACTTCAAACTTCACTTGGCCTTCAACAACAGCGAACAAAGTGTGATCTTTACCAATTTGAACACCAACACCAGGGTGGAACTGAGTACCACGCTGACGAACAAGAATGTTACCCGGGATCACAACTTGACCACCAAAACGTTTGACACCTAATCGTTTCGACTCGGAATCGCGACCGTTACGAGTACTACCACCCGCCTTTTTATGAGCCATGACTTACTCCTTAAATTTGAATAGTTAGCGCTTAGTTAATACCAGTTATTTTCACTTCCGTGAACCACTGACGATGACCCATACGCTTCATAGAATGCTTACGACGACGGAATTTCAAAATTTTCACTTTGTCTCCGCGACCATGAGCAACAACCTCAGCCGTTACTTTAGCGCCTTCTACAACTGGTGCACCAACTTTAATGTCGTCGCCATTGCATACAAGAAGAATGTCGTCGAATTGAAACACGCCACCTTCTTCAATAGCTAATTTCTCAACTTTAAGGGTTTGGCCTTCTTCTACACGGTATTGCTTACCGCCAGTTTTGATCACTGCAAACATGTTTATCTCCAATAAGATTTATCCGGCTACTGAAATTGAATTTGACCTACGTCTAGTGGCAATAAGTTTCTGACCTAGTTGGACAAAAATTACTAACCATATGATAGGGAGCAAAATGTGGATAAATCGGACGCGAGATTGTACAAAATCACACCACTCAACACAAGCTAAAAGCAATGTCTTTATACATTTTTCGCATTTTAGGTTGACCCTGACACAAGCCTTACCTAGCATGAGGCACACTTGCTGATCAGCGTGAGACTATTTAGCTTCGGAAATTGCATGCAACCTATACAAATACATGACGTTGTGGCCAATGAATTTGGCCAAGTGAACGAGTATATTGTGTCACAACTTAGTAGTGACATCCCTTTAATAGAACAGATCGGCTACTACATCATTAGCAATGGTGGAAAGCGACTGCGGCCACTATTGGTATTATTGGCGGCAAGAGCCAGCGCAGAACTCGATACAACCAAACTTAATCAAGCTATTCAAATGGCAACGATTATAGAGTTCATCCATACTTCTACCCTGCTACATGATGATGTTGTCGATGAATCCGACATGCGCCGTGGCAAAAAGACCGCTAATGAAGAGTGGGGCAATGCACCGAGCGTCTTGGTTGGCGACTTCCTGTATTCTCGCGCCTTTCAAATCATGGTCGATGTTGGCAGCATGCGATGCATGAGTATTTTAGCAAAAACCACCAACATCATTGCCGAGGGCGAAGTTCAACAACTCATAAACTGCGGCGACCCAGACACATCAGAAGAAAGCTACCTAAAGGTTATTCAGTACAAAACAGCCAAACTGTTTGAAGGCGCAGCACTTTGCGGCGCCGTTATAGCGGATGCAAGTACTGAATTTCAAGAAGCGTTACGACAATACGGCATGTATGTTGGCACCGCCTTCCAGCTCATTGATGACGTCATGGATTACACCAGCACGGCGGAAGAAATGGGCAAAAGTGTTGGCGATGATCTTGCTGAAGGCAAACCCACCTTACCGTTAATCTATACAATGAAATACGGTGAGAAAGACGCCGTTGAGCGAGTAAGGCAAGCCATACTCACAGGTGGACTAGAGCAGCTAGAAACCATTATTAATGACGTGCAAAACTGTGGTGCGATTGAATACACACAGCAAAAAGCACAAGAGCAAGCGGATTTAGCAATCATTGTTATCGCTTCGCTACCAGAGTCTGAATACAAAACGGCACTCATTGCCTTAGCAAATGCATCAGTAAAGCGCCGTAACTAATCTCCCATTAAAAACCAAACACAGACACATCAAATGTGTTTGGTTTATTTCTCCCCTTTCAACACATTGATCACAGCGTCAGCCGCCATAGTAGTATGCTGCTGCATAAAACAATGCCCTCCCTCGACCTCAACAACATGGATATTTGGGTTACGCTTTGCCGCAAGCTGATAAGCCTCCTTAAAGTAATCAAAGGTGTCTTTGCCCTGAATAATAGTGGTCGGCACAGAAATATTAGCGATTGCCTTCCAAAGTCCTTTTGGGTAGCTTGAGAATATGGCGGCTTCCATCCATGGCGGGCACCCCAGTTGATAGTGCCCTTTTTCATCTCGCTTAATCGATGAGCTAATATAATCGTCTAGACAAGCATCTTCCCAACCTTTAAACGTTCCCCTTTCATAAAAACTGTTTTTTACCTGAGAGAAGCTTTCCCATTGAGTACGACGCCGACGAGCCTGCCTTACCAAGGGTATCTGACTTTTCAAGCCTGTTAGTTTTACACCTCGCATCATCCACAATAGTCGAGGAGGAAAAAGTGCGGGATCCAACAAAACCAGACGATCAAAAAGAGAAGGCGTCTTCTCGCTCATCAAAGCCGTCATACAACCACCAAAACTATGACCAAGACCAATCAGTTCCGTGTTAGGGAGCATTGCTCGCTGCACATTCAATGATTCAGTAAAACGAGAGGCCGTCACATTCCAACCGACAAACCGCTCACCAGACGTTGATTCACCATGACCCGCCGCATCCTGCATAATCAAATTATAGCCATCGAGTTTTTCCAAAAAATGCTGGTATGTCTTTACCGAAAAACCATTACCATGAAGAAAATGAATGGTCGGCTGATTTTTCTCAATCTGACTCAGGTATCCCTGAATATGACCACTGCCTACTTGATGCTGCCATACGGCTAGATTTGTATTTTTTTTCACTCTCATAAGGGCTCTCAAACCAGTAAGATATTACCAAAGCAAATATCCTAACAGAAAAAATAAACGGAAATGGTAATAACAAACACTCTCAAAACCCTCTAATCTTCCCTAAATGCTAGAATTAACATAATAATGATCATTTTTTATTCAGGTAATTCGGTTTTTTTCCGTTCAAACATTCATATTAAGGTTCCAAACCGATATAATCAGCTAGATTTTATACTGCAAACTGGACCACATGAATCCACCTGACCATTTTGAGTCATCGGTTGGATGTGGATATAGGACTATAATGACTACAGCTTCATCTTTTGAAAAAGACGAACTATTAAAATGCGGCCACGGAGAAATGTTTGGTGCAGGCAATGCCCAACTTCCTGTCGGCAATATGCTAATGATGGATCGCATAACACATATCTCGACTGATGGCGGGGAACATGGCAAAGGCGAAATTATTGCTGAGCTAGACATAAACCCTGATCTTTGGTTCTTTGCATGTCACTTCCCTGGCGACCCAGTTATGCCTGGTTGCCTTGGCTTAGACGCTATGTGGCAGCTGGTCGGATTTTTTCTAGGCTGGAAAGGCAATAAAGGTCGCGGTCGCGCACTTGGTTCCGGCGAAGTGAAATTTACAGGCCAAATCCTGCCAACCGCCAAAAAAGTCACTTTCCATATCCAACTTAAGCGCGTCATTGAACGCAAGTTGGTTATGGGTATTGCAGATGGAAGCGTATCCGTTGATGGTCGTGAAATTTACACAGCAAAAGATTTGCGTGTAGGCTTATTCACTTCAACTGATAACTTCTAAAGATTAAGAATGAAAGAGGCACATTTATGCGTCGTGTAGTAGTAACAGGTCTTGGTATTGTCAGTTGCCTAGGTAATGACAAAGAGAGCGTTCTGAATTCCTTGCGCGAAGGCCAATCTGGCATTCGTTTCGCTGAAGATTACAAAGAATACGGTTTCCGTAGCCATGTTTGTGGTCGTATTGACTTAGATGCAAGTAATATTGATCGTAAGATTCGCCGCTTCATGGCTGATGCTGCGACTTATGCTTATGTATCTATGCAACAAGCGATTATAGATTCAGGCCTGACAGAAGACCAAGTATCTAACGTACGTACAGGCTTAGTGGCTGGTTCTGGCGGTGCATCTGCTCAAAACCTAGTTGACTCTGCCGATACATTACGCGAAAAAGGCGTTAAACGCGTCGGTCCATACCGTGTAACTCAGACAATGGGAAGTACGGTTTCCGCTTGTTTAGCGACACCTTTTAAAATCAAAGGCGTTAACTATTCAATCACTTCTGCCTGTTCGACCAGTGCCCACTGTATTGGTAATGCCATGGAATTAATCCAACTTGGCAAGCAAGACATTGTCTTTGCTGGCGGCGGCGAAGAAGAAAGCTGGGCTCAGACTTGTATGTTTGACGCTATGGGCGCTCTATCTTCTAAATATAACGAAACACCAGAAAAAGCGTCTCGCGCTTACGATGCAAACCGTGATGGTTTTGTTATCGCTGGCGGTGGCGGCATGCTCGTTATTGAAGAGCTTGAGCACGCTAAAGCACGTGGCGCGAAAATCTACGCTGAGTTGGTGGGTTATGGCGCAACGTCTGATGGCTACGACATGGTAGCACCATCTGGTGAAGGCGCAGTACGTTGTATGCAGATGGCAATGAGCACAATTGATGGTGATATTGACTACATCAATACTCATGGTACAAGTACTCCTGCTGGCGACATGAAAGAGCTTCAAGCGGTTAACGAAACGTTTGGTGACAAAATTCCATTGATTAGCTCCACTAAATCCTTGTCAGGTCACTCTCTAGGTGCGGCAGGCGTTCATGAAGCTATTTATTGCTTGCTAATGATGGAGAACAAATTCATCGCAGCTTCTGCAAACATAGATAACCTTGATCCAGCGGCTGGCAACATTCCTGTTGTGATGACTCGCAAAGACAATGCAGACCTAAATCTGGTTATGTCTAACAGCTTTGGTTTTGGTGGTACAAACGCCAGCTTGGTATTCAAAAAATACCAAGCATAGAAATTTAAGCCCACAAAAAAGCCGCATTCATTGATGCGGCTTTTTTTATGTTTATAAACCTGACTCTGAAATCTTTTAATCTAAAAAAGGAAATCATTTCCTTTTGGAAGTTTGGCCATCTCAGTACGCATCCAAGCATCCATTTCGTCGTGCAGCTGAGATGTTTTTTTCCCTTCAGATTCAATAATAGGGCCGATAACAACACGAATCGAACCCGGAAACTTACGCCACCGCTTACCAGGCCAAACATAACCAGCATTGTGCACAACAGGCAATATTGGCACATTCGCAGACGTTGCCAGCATAGCCGCACCTTTATTAAAAGCTTCGACTTCATTCGGAGCTATTCTGGTGCCTTCTGGAAAAATCAAAACAGAACGTCCATCTTCTAAACGCTCTTTTCCCTGACTAATGATTTGCTTCAAAGCATTGGTTTTTTGAGAACGATCTATTGCAATAGGCTGCACCATTCGTAGCCCCCAACCAAAGAATGGCACCGAAAGCAGCTCTTTTTTTAGTACTGTCGAAACGGGTGCCATCAATACTTGTAACACATACGTCTCCCATTCACTTTGATGATTTGCCACCAACACAAATGGTCGATTTTTATTAATATGCTCGAGCCCAATGATCTCGACTTTCACCCCACACACAACGCGAAAGACAAACAGCAAGCCTTTATTGTGCAGATTAAGTACTGGCTGACGACAAGCCTTCGGCAACAACACTGTCGCCAAAGGTGCAAGCGCACCAAACAGAATGGTTGAGATCGCATAATAAACAAAAAAGATTATTGAGCCTACCCAAGACCTTAATGACTCCCATACGCCCATTGACACCTTACTCCCTACGGTTGTTTATTCAGATATTTTTGCTGCTGCTTTAATGGATTAGCATACATTGCCAGCACGGTTTCTCTCAGATTCTCTGGACAACGCTCTAGGTAGCTTGAAAAAGCACTGTCTGTCGAAGACTCTCCTTTCTGCAATGCCAACGCCGCTTCATTCGTAGATTGGATCGCATAATGCGTAATAATCTGGCGATCTACCTCGGCGACAAATTCTTCTGGCGTTTCAAAGCCATCTTTAATGACATCACCAAAGGTCACAACAACCTTACCTTTCTGACCGACGATCCCGTTTTTAATACTGTCTATGTCTTCAAACTCTGCTTTTTCATAATTGCCAGTGGTCGACTTCTGATGTAACTCATTCGCCTTATCAAAGGCACACGGATCGTATTCATAGGAAATAGAAACCGGAACAATTTTCAAGTTCGCCATGGCCTCAGCAAACGGTTTTTTCTCTTTTTTCTGGCTCATGTAAAACATTTTTATGATCGCAGGATCTGTTTGATCCAAGCCATCTTTTGCTCGACCTTCTTTTTGAGCAATCCAAATGTTGCATTGGTCCTGCATTAAAGAATGAGTAATATAGCCCGATAGCTGCCCAAAAGCCGCCATCATTTCGCGAATGCCATTGGCAGAACGCTTCACGATAAAACTCTTATTTAAGCGCATAAGATCCGACACAAAAGGACGGCGCAAGAGGTTATCACCGATCGCAATACGTACCGTATTTAAACCAGCCAAATACAATCCATAGTTTACGAAGGCGGGATCCATTGCGATATCCCTATGATTTGATAGGAACAAATAGCCCGTTTTTTTATCTAATTTTTCAATGCCTCGATATTCTACGTTAGAGGTCGTAGTCTTGATCATCCGCTCCATATAGTTCGCAACAATCGACTGAAAATCGTGAATATTAGTAATCTTAGAAATTTGGCGCTTTAGAGCAAACTTAACACCAAATACCAAAGGCCCCCTTAAAAACTTGGGCCATTGGGCAAATCGAAAGCCAATAATAGTATTAACAAAGTCTGGTGTTTCAACCAAGTTATGCAGCACCTCGGCGACCTCATCGTCGTTGTAGGGGCGTATATCGTGAAACTGATCCATTTAATTTTCCGTCAGTAAAAACTGCTTTGTATTTTATTATAAAAATGCCAAATTATAAGGCCTGAATATCAAACCCTAATGCTTCTAATTCCGCACGTTTTGACGTGGATGTTACCACGGCGGTGTTTTCATTCTCTTTGGTTAAATACGTCTTAGCCACTTGCTTCAATTGAGCAATGGTCACGGCTAATATTTTGGCTCGGAACGCTTCTCGGTACGTCAAACTACGACCATGTAAATGGACATAAAAGTCACTTTGCGCTTCGCCAGCGGGCGATCCAGGTTTGTCCATGGAACCAATTACACCAAGAATAGCCTCTTCAAGCGCTTCTTCTGTGTGCGTCTCATTCTGCATCCACTCAATCGAAGCATCAAAATCCGACAAGGTTTCAGTCAAACGCGGATCACGATAAGAGTAAAAGCGGAAAGCGCCCGTACTTCCATCAAAACTCGCACCGCCACCGTAGGCACCACCTTGCTCTCGAATCACCCGGTGCAAAAAGCCATTACGTAGAAAGCCACCCAATACAGTCAACGCTGCAACATCAGGATGATCCCCGCATGCAGTGCGAAACGCTTTACTGCAAAAGCTCACCTGAGTGGATGTTAACCAAGCAACATTCACTTTAGAATCCGCAGGCACTAACGAAAATTTCGTCACTTCGCTACCCATTGGCAAGTCTGCGAAAACAGCCTGAACATCGCTCAATATACTCGCCTCATGCTGGGGTTCAGCTACCAAAAGAAGCTGTTTATTCGCCAGCAATAACTTCGCATGTAAGCGCTTAAATATTGCCAACACACGATCAACGGTGCTGCCATCGGCTTTCATGGAATCATCTAAGGCAATTGCCGCACGAATACCGGACATTCCGCCCCATTTTTCTTGTTGCGCCGCCAACCCAGAAAGCGCACTCGCTGCCGCAGTCATCGCCAGCGAATGACCTTGTCCTGTGATAGATTGCTCACGGCGAGCACGACGCTGAGCAACCAGCTCTTTGACTCGACTTGCTTCATCAAAACGAACATTCAGCATGGTGTCTTTAAGCAATTCACTCATAGCTCTGACATTTGGTACTAACGCTTTAGATGACAAAATAAAATAACCATTAAGCGCTTGTCGGTCTTCAATGGTGGCACGAATGGAGTTGGAAGCACCCAAACCACCACAAACCTGAGCCTGACGTTCTTGAACGATTAAATAGTCTTCTTCACCAATACCTAATTCTGTCATCATCGAAGAGAACAAAGGCAAATACTCTATTTCCTCTTCATCTAGTTCCGGTAAATCTATTACCAATTGCTGGTATACCAAACCATTCGTGCCTTGAGGATAAAAGGTAATTGGCAAATCACCTGATACTTTTTCATTTTCGTATTCAGGCAAACGAGCTGGAACATCTTCCAAGCCCACTTTTGGCAAAATACTCATATCATCAATTTGCGATTGACGCGCTTTTAACGCGGCACTGCGAGCAACAATCTTAGCTTTATCTTCATCAGACAACGCCGCTTTGATTTTGCTTAGTCGATCCGTTTCAGCCTGATTTCGACGCGTTTCTAATGCGTCATCAGGACTCAATGTGATCGATACACGATGTGCGTTTGACAACAATAAGGTTTCAATAAGGTTTGGAATGTATTGTGTATCACGCACTTTTTCGCGCATGGCGTCGATAACCGGATCTAAATCCAGTTGAGCAATAACATCACCATCGTGCACAGCGGTCGACAACCCAGCCAAGATCAGCTGTAACCCATATGGATAGCTACCGCCACCCACTTCACGTTGACTCAATTCCAATTGATGTAACATGGCGTCTACCGACTCTTGTGGCACACCATTTTTTGCGATGTCTTCCAGCGTGGTTAAAATCAATGCCTCTACTTTTTCCGCATCGTCACGTTTCACGCCTTCTAAACCACACATAAAGCTCATTTCTTTATTGCTGTCTTCAAGACCACATAATGGTGACGGCGCGCGACCAAGATCACTGTTTTCTAATACCCGAAGCAAAGGCGAAGCACTGTTATCCAACAATACACTCGAAAGTAGTTGCGCTTCAAATTGCTGGTTTAAGTCGGTACTTTCACCCAGCAACCAACCAACAACCACATGACTGCCATCTTCTTTCACTTCATCTGCCGCATAACCTTCTTCGACACGAACCGGAGAGAAATAACGTTTGGCATACGGCACACTCACTTGCGTCTCTAAGCGTTCAAATCGGCTTAAAACTTTGTCTTCAAATTCGGTTTGCAAGATCTCCGCTGGAATATCACCAAACGTCATAAACACCGCATTAGAAGGATGATAATGCGTACGGTAAAATGCCAACAAATCCTGATAAGATAAATCTGGAATGTCTGTTGGCTCGCCACCGGAATTAAAATGATACGTATTATTCGGGAACAAGTATTTCGTCAAGGTTTGCCACAAGACCGACGTCGTCGAACTCATTGCGCCTTTCATCTCATTAAAAACAACCCCTTTAAAGGTCAAATCCGACTCAGCATTGTCAGGTTCAGCAAACTCTAAACGATGACCTTCTTGAGAAAAATCCAGCTCATCTAAGCGAGAAAAGAACACCGCATCTAAATACACGTCCAGTAGGTTATGGAAATCTTTCTTGTTCTTACTCGCAAACGGATAAGCCGTCCAATCTGAAGACGTAAAAGCATTCATAAAGGTATTCAACGAACGTCGAATCATCATAAAGAAAGGATCACGCACTGGAAAACGCTCAGAGCCACACAATACGGTGTGTTCAAGAATATGTGCCACACCACAAGAATCAGTTGGAACAGTTTTTAAACCGACCAAAAAAACGTTTTCATCGTTTTCTGATGCGATATGAAAATGCTTAGCACCCGTTATGGTGTGCTCAAACTCTTGAACAGTCACATTAAGAGCGTCGATAAACTCACTGCGAAGAAATGTAAATGCAGGATGGTGCGCGGTGCGGTTTGCCATTCTCTACCTCGATAGGATTTTGAATACGATGATTACAATGTTTTGGGGCAGCTTGGATACATTCAAGACAACATAAGTCCAAGACAGCAAAGTGGCGGAATTATAGCAAAAATATGCTATTTACTGCACGAACTAACGTGAACGCTTTCTTTTCAGGCGCAACATGATACTAGCGCTTTTGATGTTTTTCCCAATCTTCCAAACGGGCTTTTTCTGTTTTCTTGAACAACACATAAACGGCGCCTAGATCGCCATGGTGTCGCTGCGCACTGTGAAACGCCATTACCACATCGAGATCTCTAAGCCATTTATTTATATAGCTTTTAATCATTGCCTGATTTTCTGGTTCTGGCGTTCGATCGCCCTTCCCATGCACGATGATCGCCACCCGAATATCATTGCGCATACAATCATCCGCGAATTGATACACTTGCTCGCGAGCTTGAGCCACGGTATGACGATGTAAATCTAAACGTGCCTCAATCCCGTATTTACCTTGCCTTAAACGCTTAAAAACACCGTCTTGGACACCAGAACGTTTATACCCAAGCACATCGTTCGGTTCCACCTTCTCAACGAAATCGTGTGATAAGTGATTTCTGTCGGCTTCTTGAGCAATCGAGGCGGCTTGTTTACGGACATGAAAGTCCACCTGAGGGCCTTTTTTCCGCAGATAGACTTCGTATTTTTTAAGCGGCTTAATTCCCGCCACCTCTTGCGCAAACAAAGATGTGTCATCTTCGTCACTCACCGCCTATACCCCATTATTCATCGACCTTCTTCAGCATCTATATACATAACAAAAAAGACCTGTGCAAACGCGAACAGGCCTTTTTCATTTTAAGCTTAATTAGACATTTTTAATTTATGTAAACCTCAAAAGGGAATGTCATCGTCAAAGTCATCAAAGTTTGGCGCTTGCTGAGGTTTCGGCTCAGGTGCTTTTGGTGCTGGCGCACGCTGCGGAGCGGCCTGCTGAGGAGCTCGTTGTTGTGGTGCCGCTTGAGCAGGCGCTTGTTGAGGAGCATTACCCCAGCTACCAAAGGACTGTGGCGCAGCTTGTTGAGGTGCTGGCGCTTGCTGTGGAGCTTGACCATAACCGCCACTTTGCGGCTGGTTAAAGCCTTGCGGTGCTTGCTGTGGTGCAGCGGCCGGAGCTTGTCCGTAACCACCTTGCTGAGGTGCTGCTTGTTGTGGCGCATTGCCATAACCGCCCTGTCCACCGGCTGAATCGTATCCGCCTTGCTGGCCTGCGTTTCCGCCATCTCCACGACCATCTAACAATTGCATTTCGTTAGCAACGATTTCTGTAGTGTAGCGTTTGATACCATCTTTTTCCCATTCACGAGTACGCAACGAGCCTTCTACGTAAACTTTTGAGCCTTTCTTAATGAAATCGCCCGCAATTTGACCCAGTCGGAAGTTGCCGCGATCCATAAAGGCTACGCGGTGCCACTCGGTGCGCTCTTGCATTTGACCGGTTTGCTTGTCACGCCAACTTTCTGATGTCGCTATGTTCACGTTTGCAACCGCTGCTCCAGATGGCATAAAACGCACTTCGGCATCATTGCCTGCGTTACCAATCAAGATTACTTTGTTTATTCCACGTGCCATGACGTTGTTCTCCAACTAAAAAGATAAAATGATGTGTTTTAAAGAATCACTTGTGGTGCCAATCGCATCAAAGTGTCTTTATCTAATAATTTCTTATCGACTTTAAGATAAGCCGTTTGCTCATCTTTGAAAATTTGCATACCTTCCACTCCTTGGATTTCAGAAAGTTGATTCGCCAACGTCGATACTTCTTCATCTGTCATATTGGGTAAGCTAAACGCCAAACTACTTAACTGACGAGGGGCCGGTTGAACAGCACCGACCATCGACCAAATCAAAAACATAACACCAACAAACCAAAAGACGCCACTGCTTGAATGGTTTTGAAGCAGCCAACCGCCGCCAACACCACCCAAAAAAGACCCCATAAACTGATGAGTAGAGAACACCCCCATTGCCGTGCCTCGATAACCAACAGGGGCCAGTTTACTAATCAATGAAGGCAATGTCGCTTCTAATGAATTAAAGCCGACAAAATAGGCCCACAATAAAACACCAAAGACCCAAAGATAAGGAGCCCATTGTAGCAATATCGAGCTTACACCTAACAGCATAAGCACCGCGACGAGCACGCCTTTCATCTTGCCTTTTGACTCAGCAATAATCACTAATGGTAACATACCTGCAAAAGCAAAACCCATGATGGCGAGGTATAACCAACTGTGTTGCGACAGTGGTAAATCAAATTGATTTACCAACAATCCTGGCACGGTAACAAACAAAGCCGTTAAGCTCGCGTGCAACAGCAACACGCTGATGTTTAAAAAACGTAAATTTGAATCTTTTAGGACAAGACCGAGTGCTGTAAGGCTAGGTGTCGTATCACGCCGAAAGGTATGCTGTACAATATTTGGCACAGCAAAAATAATCAAAATGATGCCAAGTAATGATAAAACAAAAGAAAGGTAGAAAAGACCAGAAAGGCCAACCAATGCGAAAATCCATGGCCCCAACACCAAAGAAAGCATAAAAGAGGCGCCAATACTAACGCCAACAATTGCCATTGCTTTCGTGCGATTTTGTTCCCTTGTCACATCACTTAGCAGTGCCATCAAGGTGCTGGCAATTGCACCCGCACCCTGAACGGCTCGGCCAACAATTAGCACCATAATATCATCGGCATTCGCACAAATCAGGCTACCAATAGCAAACAACAAAAGACCAATGACAATCACGCGTTTACGGCCTATTTTATCGGACCACATTCCCATCGGAATTTGCAGACTCGCTTGCGTAAGTCCATAAATGCCAATCGCGGTTCCAATTAAAGCGGCATCTGCTCCCGTTAATCCGTCAGCCGCAACACCGATGACAGGCAGAATAAGGAATAAACCTAACATTCTAAATAAATAGATCAGCGCTAGTGCAAGGACAGAACGACGTTCAAGTAGATCCATAAGGAAGTTACAACCACTTAACTTAGGGGATTAAGAAAAAAGATGTTCATTTTACAAAAAATACCGTTGAAGCTCCATTTCAACTACTGTAAAAATAGACAGTTATTTAATTTACTAGCAGATTTTTTCTGTTGATCGACTTCACATTGGAGACTCATGGATACCATTACCATACGCGGGGCCCGCACTCACAATCTTAAAAATGTGGACCTAGACATCCCAAGAGACAAACTTGTGGTGATAACTGGCCTATCAGGCTCAGGGAAATCCTCGCTCGCCTTCGATACACTATATGCCGAAGGGCAACGCCGCTATGTAGAATCTCTCTCAACATACGCTCGCCAGTTTTTATCCATGATGGAGAAACCTGACATTGACCACATTGAAGGACTATCGCCGGCGATCTCAATTGAACAAAAATCAACCTCACATAACCCTAGATCAACCGTCGGTACAATAACAGAGATTTATGATTATCTGCGACTGTTATTTGCCCGAGCAGGACAACCTCGCTGTCCAGATCATGGTGAGCCATTAGAGGCGCAAACCATATCACAAATGGTCGATAAAGTTATATCGCTACCTGAAGAAACGAAAATGATGCTGCTAGCTCCTATCGTCAAAGATAGAAAAGGTGAGCATTTACACACCATTAGCGACTTGCTTTCAAAGGGGTTCATTCGTGCACGCATTGATGGCATCGTCGTGGATTTAGATGATGCACCTACCTTAGAAAAAAATAAAAAACATACCATTGAAGTCGTCATCGATCGTTTTAAAGTACGGTCGGACTTACAACTTCGCTTAGCCGAGTCCTTTGAAACCTGCCTTGGCTTATCCGATGGTATTGCCAAAGTCATTAACATGGATGATGACAAAGAAGAGTATATTTTTTCTAGTAAATTCGCCTGCCCTGTTTGCGGATACAGCTTAACGGAACTAGAGCCCCGCCTTTTTTCTTTTAATAATCCAAACGGTGCTTGCCAAACTTGTGATGGCCTTGGTACGCATCAAATGTTTGATCCAGATAGAATCATTCATGATGAAACACTGACATTAGCAGAAGGCGCAATTCGTGGCTGGGGACGACGTAGCATTTTCTACTACCAGCAACTCACCGCCTTAGCGAAGCATTATGGCTTTGATATCGAGTCTAAATATCAGGACATACCAGAGGATTTTAAAAAACGTATACTTCAAGGCTCAGGAAAGGACAAAATAGACTTTATCTATATTAATGAGCGTGGCGATAAAATGACTCGCTCACATTCTTTTGAAGGTGTCATTCCAAATTTACAACGACGTTATCATGAAACAGAATCCGACAGCGTTCGTGATGACTTATCACAATACATAAGCGTTCAATCTTGTCCTGAGTGCCACGGATCTCGACTAAATCGTTCCGCACGTAATGTCTTCATTGCCGAACAAACCTTACCTGAAGTGGTGACCTATCCGATTGCAGAATGCTTAAAATATTTCGAAACACTTGAATTACCAGGCTCTCGTGGTGAAATCGCCTCCAAAATACTAAAAGAGATTCGTGATAGGCTGACATTCTTAGTTAATGTAGGTCTTGAGTACCTAACCCTTGACCGCAAAGCCGATTCGCTATCAGGCGGCGAAGCGCAGCGTATTCGACTTGCCAGCCAAATCGGTGCAGGGTTAGTCGGCGTTATGTACATTCTTGACGAGCCATCCATTGGCTTACACCAGAGAGATAACGAACGCCTGATTGCAACACTCACAAGACTCAGAGATTTAGGCAATACCGTTATCGTGGTAGAACACGACGAAGACGCCATTCGTGTAGCTGACTTTGTTGTCGATATTGGCCCGGGAGCCGGCGTCCATGGCGGCCAAATCATCGCCAGCGGAACACCACAAGACATTATGGATTGCCCAGAATCCATTACAGGGCAATTTTTGACTGGTAAACGAAAAATTGAAATTCCAGCAATTCGACACCAAGCCAAAGACAAACAATTTCTTAAACTAATAGGTGCAACAGGCAACAACCTAAACACTGTAGACTTAAAAATTCCAGTGGGCGTAATGACGTGCGTTACAGGCGTATCAGGTTCAGGTAAGTCAACACTTATAAACGGTACCTTATACCCGCTGGCGGCAACGGCACTTAATGGCGCAACAACATTAAAAGCCGCCCCCCATGAGCGTATTGACGGCTTGGAACTATTTGATAAGTGCGTCGATATTGACCAAAGCCCCATCGGTCGGACGCCTCGCTCTAACCCTGCCACTTATACAGGTATCTTCACACCAATGCGGGAACTCTTCTCAGCAACACAAGAAGCTCGTTCACGCGGTTATAAACCGGGGCGTTTTAGCTTCAACGTAAAAGGTGGACGCTGTGAAGCCTGTCAAGGAGATGGCGTAATTAAGGTAGAAATGCACTTCCTTCCAGATGTGTATGTACCTTGCGACACGTGTAAAGGCAAACGCTACAATCGTGAAACCTTAGAAATTCATTACAAAGGCAAAAACATCCGTCAATGTCTTGAAATGACTATTGAAGATGCGCGTGAGTTCTTTGATCCCGTTCCATCTATCGCCAGAAAATTACAAACACTCGTTGATGTTGGTCTAGGTTATATTCGTTTAGGGCAGGCCGCAACAACGCTTTCAGGGGGGGAAGCTCAACGAGTAAAACTAGCAAAAGAGTTATCTAAGAGGGACACAGGGGCGACTCTGTACATATTAGATGAACCAACTACCGGATTGCATTTTGCCGATATTGAACAACTTCTAAAGGTCCTTCATAGACTTAGAGATCACGGTAATACCGTCGTTGTTATTGAGCACAATTTAGACGTCATAAAAACAGCCGATTGGGTGATCGATTTAGGGCCTGAAGGTGGTAGCGGTGGTGGCTATATTGTTGCCGAAGGAACACCTGAGGACATTGCTCAAGCAGATAATTCACACACAGGGCGGTTCTTAAAGTTAATGCTCAATTAAAGTCACAGCCATAAAACAAAAAACACTCTATGACATAGGGTGTTTTTTTTGGCACTAATACTTTTAGAAAACAAAAAAAAGCCGAGCTAGTAAGCTCGGCTTTTTTGTTACTAACTGATATTACTCAGCGGCTTCCGCGACTGGTCGATCGACCAATTCAACGTAAGCCATAGGAGCATTGTCACCTGTACGGAATCCACATTTTAAAATGCGAATGTAACCGCCAGGACGAGCTTGGTAACGAGGACCAAGTTCAGTAAACAATTTACCTACAGCATCTTTACTACGAGTACGAGCAAAGGCTAGACGACGATTCGCAACCGAATCAATTTTCGCCAATGTAATCAAAGGCTCAGCAACACGGCGTAATTCTTTTGCTTTTGGCAACGTAGTTTTAATAACTTCGTGCTCAAACAAAGAAGCAGCCATATTTTTAAACATCGCTTTACGATGTGAGCTAGTACGGTTTAAGTGACGACCACTCTTACGATGACGCATTTTACATTCCTTACCAAACTACGGTGGTCAGGGAACAATGACCTAGCGAGCTAGAACTTTGCTATCGTCTTTCAAACTAGCCGGTGGCCAATTCTCTAAACGCATTCCCAAAGACAAACCACGCTGTGCTAAAACATCTTTGATTTCAGTTAACGACTTCTTACCTAGGTTAGGCGTCTTAAGAAGCTCAACCTCAGTACGTTGAATCAAATCACCGATGTAATAAATGTTCTCTGCTTTTAAACAGTTAGCACTGCGAACGGTCAATTCAAGATCATCAACCGGGCGTAGCAAAATTGGATCAATCTCATCCTCTTCTTCTACAACAGGCGCTTCACTCTCGCTTTCAAGGGCGACGAACACAGCAATCTGTTGTTGTAGAATAGTCGCTGCACGACGAATAGCTTCTTCAGGGTCAATCGTACCATTAGATTCGATGTCTAAGACTAACTTATCTAAATCTGTACGCTGCTCTACACGAGCATTATCAACACTGTAAGCAACACGTCGAACAGGGCTAAACGAGGCATCCAGTTGCAAGCGACCAATTGGACGAGTCTCATCGTCGCCAGCAATACGAGCATCAGCAGGCTCATAACCACGACCACGAGCGACTTTGATCTGCATAGTTAATTCAGCAGTATCATCCAAGTGCGCAATTACATGATCAGGGTTAGCAATCTCTGCATCAGCAACCAACTGAATATCTCCAGCTGTTACGATACCAGGACCCTTTTTACTTAGAGTAAGAGTTGCTTCATCCTGCCCGTGTAGAGCGATCGCAACTCCTTTCAGGTTAAGAAGAATCTCAATTACATCTTCTTTAACCCCTTCGATTGCGCTGTATTCGTGTAATACACCGTCGATTTCAATTTCAACAATCGCACAACCTGGCATTGAAGACAGAAGAATACGGCGTAGCGCGTTACCCAAAGTATGACCAAAACCACGTTCTAACGGTTGCAGTGTTACTTTAGCGCGAGTATTGCTTATTTCCTGAACTTCAATGTTGCGTGGGGTTAACAATTCGCTCACTGAACGCTGCATAGATCCACCTATATCTTAATCCTAATTACCGGCTTACTTAGAGTAAAGTTCGACAATTAGGTTCTCATTAATTTCAGCTGATAAATCGGCACGTTCTGGAACTGCTTTATAAGTAGCTTCCAGTTTAGTTGAATCAACTTCGATCCAATGGATCGGTGCACGACCTTTAGATAGCTCTAGTGCGCTTTGTACGCGCAATTGCTTCTTAGCTTTTTCACGAATTGACACTACATCACCAGCTTTAACTTGGTAAGACGCAATATTAACCGTAGCGCCGTTAACTAGAATGCCTTTATGGCCAACTAGTTGACGAGCTTCCGCACGTGTAGAGCCAAAACCTGCACGATAAACAACGTTATCTAAACGTGATTCCAAAAATTGCAAAAGGTTTTCACCAGTTGCGCCTTTTAGACGAGCGGCAGATTTGTAGTAATTACTAAATTGTTTTTCAAGAACACCGTACATACGACGAACTTTTTGTTTCTCACGTAATTGCAAGCCGTAATCAGAAAGACGGCTACGACGTGCACCATGCACACCAGGAACCGTATCTGCTTTACATTTTGACTCAAGAGCGCGTGAACCGCTCTTCAATTGCAAGTCGGTACCTTCACGACGAGACAACTTACAAGTTGGACCTATATAACGAGCCATGTATCTGTCTCCTCAGTTAAACGCGACGTTTCTTAGGTGGACGACAACCGTTGTGCGGAATTGGCGTCACATCTGTGATGTTATTGATACGCAAGCCCAATGCATTCAATGCACGAACTGCGGACTCACGACCAGGGCCAGGACCCTTAATCATTACGTCAACGTTTTTAAGGCCGAATTCTTGTGCGACAGTACCGGCACGCTCCGCTGCTACTTGAGCTGCGAAAGGTGTACTTTTTCGAGAACCGCGAAAACCAGAACCACCGGCAGTAGCCCAAGACAAAGCATTGCCTTGACGATCGGTGATAGTCACAATTGTATTGTTAAATGATGCGTGTACATGAGCAACGCCATCAACAACTGTCTTTTTGACTTTTTTCTTGGTATTGCGCGTAGCTGGCTTAGCCATATTGCACTTTCCTATTTAATGCTCAGCTCTAATTAACTTAGTAACTAGAGCGAAACGCGTTCAAATTACTTACGAATAGGCTTACGAGGGCCTTTTCGTGTACGTGCGTTCGTTTTGGTGCGTTGACCACGAACTGGTAGGCTGCGGCGATGACGAATCCCGCGGTTACAACCTAAGTCCATCAAACGTTTGATAGACATACTGACTTCACGACGTAAGTCACCCTCTACAATGTACTTAGCAACTTCGCCACGAAGTTCATCAAGGATATCATCACTTAAAGAACCTATTTTCGCAGTTTCCGTAACACCTGTAGCAGCGCAAATAGCGCGCGAACGGGTGCGACCAATTCCGAAGATGTAAGTCAGAGAAATGACCGCATGTTTATTGTCAGGAATATTGACACCGGCTATACGAGCCATTCATTTTACTCCGTTGTTATTGATGATTAAATGATAATTCATCACTTTACTTTCATGAGGGCGGCTGATTATGCCTATCTTTAGGACATAAATCAACCACCCTTTCCTATCATCGAGCTAACTCGCTATTAACCTTGACGCTGTTTGTGACGAGGCTCAACGCAAATTACTCGAACTGAACCGTTACGACGAACGATTTTACAGTTACGACAGATTTTCTTTACAGATGCACGTACTTTCATGTTCAACTCCAACCAACGCTTAGCGCATTAGGCCATTGGGACCATAACCAGTCAGATTAGATTTCTTCATTAACGACTCATATTGCTGACTCATCAAATGGCTTTGTACTTGCGACATAAAGTCCATGACAACAACAACTACGATCAACATAGAAGTACCGCCAAAGTAGAATGGAACATTCCACGCAACAACAAAGAATTGAGGCATCAGTGACACTAGTGTGATGTACAAAGCACCAAACAGTGTCAAACGAGTCATTACACCATCAATATATCGAGCTGTATGATCGCCTGGACGAATACCCGGCAAGAAAGCACCGGATTTTTTCAAGTTATCTGCCACATCTTTAGGATTGAACACTAGCGCTGTATAGAAAAAGCAAAAGAAAACAATTGCTATCGCAAACAACAGCACATAGAGCGGTTGCCCAGGAGCCAGTGCCAAAGAGACATTTTGCAACCATTCCATTCCATCACCCTGACCAAACCACTGGCCGATCGAAGCAGGAAACAAAAGGATACTTGAAGCAAAGATAGGAGGTATAACACCAGCCATATTCACTTTAAGAGGCAAATGACTCTTCTGTGCAGCAAACACTTTTTTACCTTGTTGACGCTTAGCGTAATTAACTGTAATGCGACGTTGACCACGCTCGATGAAAACAACGAACGCAATAGTCGCAATAGCCATTATACCAATCAACAACAAAGCAAGAATATTAATATCGCCTTGACGAGCCGACTCAAATGAACGGCCTAAAGCAGATGGCAGACCAGCAACAATACCAGCGAAGATTAGAATGGAAATACCATTACCAATCCCCTTCTCTGTAACTTGCTCACCTAACCACATCAAGAAGACAGTACCAGCAACAAGAGTCACCACTGCAACAGCATAGAATTCCATACCACTACTGAATGAGATCCCTTGACTTGCCAAGCCCACAGCCATACTGGCCGACTGAACAAGAGCAAGAAGCACAGTACCATAACGAGTGTATTGAGTAATCTTACGACGACCCGCCTCACCTTCTTTCTTTAACTGCTCTAGCTGCGGACTCACAACCGTCAATAACTGCATAATAATAGAGGCAGAAATATAGGGCAAAATCCCGAGCGCAAAAATACTCATGCGTTCAAGCGCGCCCCCTGAGAATACGTTAAATAAACTCAGAATAGTGCCTTCATTTTGGTCAAACAATGCGGACAATCTGTCAGGATTAATACCTGGGACAGGAATGTGTGCACCGATTCGGTATACAATAATCGCTATAAACACAAAACGAATACGAGCCCAAAGCTCGCCTAATCCGTTTTGCATTCCAGCAGGTAGTGAGCCACGCTTTGCCATTTATTCCTCGACTTTTCCGCCAGCTGCTTCAATTGCGGCACGAGCACCTTTAGTCACTTTAAGTCCACGAACAGTAACAGCTTTGTCGATTGAACCAGACAAAATTACACGTGCAGTCTTAATTTGATGACCAAGAATGTCCGCACTTTTAAGAGCAGCCAAATCTACAACTTCAGCATTTACAGCAGCAAGTTCGTTTAAACGAACTTCAGCAACATACTTCGCTTGACGTGAAGTAAAACCGAATTTTGGCAGACGACGCTGCAAAGGCATTTGACCACCTTCAAAACCAGGTTTTACTGAGCCACCAGAGCGGGATTTAAGACCTTTATGGCCTCGCCCGCCGGTTTTACCCAAGCCGCTACCAATGCCGCGACCAACACGTTTAGGAGCATGCTTGCTACCTTCGGCAGGACTAAGTGTATTTAAAAACATATTATTCCCCTACCACTTTTACCATGTAATAAACTTTATTAACCATACCACGTACTGAAGGAGTATCTTCCAACTCACGTGTTTGGCCAACTTTACGCAAACCCAAGCCTTTAACAGTTTCACGGTGCTTTGGAAGACGACCGATCGGGCTGCGGGTTAGTTGAACTGTGATGGTATTATTCGCCATGACACATTACCCCAAAATTTGATCGACTGACTTACCGCGTTTTGCCGCGATTTGTTCAGGTGCTTTCATATCCTGCAAACCTTTAATCGTAGCGCGAACCACGTTTACAGGGTTTGTAGAACCGTAACATTTAGCCAATACATTGTGAACGCCTGCGATTTCTAGAACCGCACGCATTGCACCACCGGCTATAATGCCAGTACCTTGAGATGCAGGCTGCATGTAAACTTTAGATGCCCCGTGGTTAGCTTTAACAGGATACTGAAGTGTATCTCCATTAAGCTTCACAGAAACCATGTTGCGGCGAGCTTGTTCCATTGCTTTTTGAATAGCTTGAGGAACTTCACGCGCCTTACCACGACCAAAGCCAACTTTACCCTTTCCATCACCGACAACTGTCAAAGCTGTGAAAGAGAAGATACGTCCGCCCTTTACAACTTTAGCAACGCGGTTTACTTGAACTAGCTTCTCTTGGAGGTCGCTAGTTTGTTGATCATTAAACGCCATTTGCTACCCCTTAGAACTCTAGACCGGCTTCACGTGCAGCGTCAGCAAGAACCTGAACACGACCATGATATTTGAAGCCAGAACGGTCAAAAGCGACCGAAGTGACACCTGCTTCTTTAGCGCGAGTAGCAATCAAAGTACCGACTTCTTTCGCCGCAACTTTATTACCTGTCGCTGTACCACGTAGAGCTTCTTCAAGAGTAGAGGCGCTAGCAAGCACTTTACTACCACATGGAGAAATCACTTGAGCATACATATGGCGTGGTGTGCGATGTACAGTAAGACGATTCGCACCTAACTCACGAATATGCAAACGCGCACGGCGTGCACGACGAATCCGAGATTGTTTTTTAGTGTTCATGAATGTCTACCTACTTCTTCTTAGCTTCTTTACGACGAATAATCTCGTCAGCATAACGAACACCTTTGCCTTTATAAGGCTCTGGCGGACGGAAACCGCGAACTTCTGCAGCAACCTGACCAACGGCTTGTTTATCAACGCCTCTGATCACGATTTCTGTTTGAGAAGCACATTCAGCTGTTATGCCTTCAGGTAATTCATAATCTACTGGATGAGAAAAACCCAGAGATAGGTTAAGTACATTGCCTTTAAGCGCAGCACGGTAACCAACACCTTGAAGAAGCAATCTTTTTTCGAAACCTTGACTAACACCAACAACCATGTTGTTAACCAAAGCACGAGTTGTACCAGCTAAGGCACGGCTTTGTTTTGCACCATCGCGCGCAGCGAAGGTAATAACATTTTCTTCTTTAGACACCTGTACGCTTGTGTGAATATTAAACTCTAAAGAACCTTTACCGCCTTTAACAACGACAGTTTGGCCATTTAGGGTTAAATCTACACCACTAGGAAGCGTCACGGGACTATTAGCAACTCGAGACATACTAACTCCTAGAATACTGTGCAGATTACTTCGCCACCGATACCAGCAGCGCGAGCTGCACGGTCTGTCATCACACCTTTAGAGGTAGAGATGATTGCAACACCAAGGCCTGCTTCTACTTTAGGTAGCGCTGCAGTGCCTTTGTATTGACGCAAGCTTGGGCGAGATGCGCGTTTAATTTGTTCAATAACCGGCTTACCTTCGTAGTATTTCAACTCGATGGTTAGTGTCGGCTTGATTGCATCGTCTACTGAAAAGTCACCTACGTAACCTTCTTCGCGTAGAACAACAGCAATCGATGCCTTCATTTTTGATGAAGGCATGCTCACAGAGGTCTTTGCAGCCATCTGTGCATTACGAATACGTGTGAACATATCCGCAAGGGTATCTTGCATACTCATTTAAGAGCTCCTAATTTAAAAACATTGTGCAGCAAATAGAGCTCGCGCATAGTACACAGCAGAGAGTGGGATGTCCAGCATTTGATGAACACCCCTCTTTCTACAATGTATTATGATCGTGCTCTACTTGCTTACCAACTTGCTTTCTTCAAACCTGGTACGTCACCGCGCATAGCCGCTTCACGTAATTTGATTCTTGACAAACCAAACTTACGATAAACGCCATGAGGACGGCCCGTTATTTGACAACGGTTACGTTGGCGAGAAGAAGATGAATCGCGTGGCAGCGCTTGTAATTTAAGCGATGCGTCCCACTTTTCATCGTCCGATGCATTAACGTCGCTAATGATCGCTTTTAGAGCCGCACGCTTTTCAGCGTACTTAGCTACTAATTTAGTGCGTTTTGCTTCGCGCTGAATCATTGATGTCTTAGCCATGATTCCTACCTCTTATTTCTTGAAAGGGAAACTAAAGGCGGCTAGCAAAGCACGACCTTCTTCGTCGGTACGAGCAGTCGTTGTAATGGTAATATCCATACCACGTACACGATCCACTTTATCATACTCGATTTCTGGGAAGATGATCTGCTCTTTAACACCCATGCTGTAGTTACCACGACCATCAAAAGACTTTGGATTAAGTCCACGAAAGTCACGGATACGCGGAATAGCTACATCAACCAAACGGTCAAAGAAATCCCACATACGCTCACCACGTAGCGTCACTTTACAACCGATCGGATAACCGTCACGGATTTTAAAGCCTGCTACAGATTTACGAGCCTTAGTCACTACAACTTTCTGGCCGCTAAGTGCTTCAAGATCGTTTACCGCATGCTCAAGAAGTTTCTTGTCTGCGATAGCTTCACCAACACCCATATTTAATGTGATTTTAGTGATTTTAGGCACTTCCATCACATTTTTGTAGCTAAACTCTTCAATAAGAGTTCCTACAACTTGATCTTTATATACTTGCTTAAGTCTCGCCATGGCTGTAATTCTCGCTCTTAGGCGTCGATCGCTTCACTATTTGATTTAAAGATACGCACTTTCGTACCATCTTCATTCAACTTAAAGCCGACGCGATCCGCTTTACCAGTAGCACTATTAAAAATGGCTACATTTGAAACCTGAATAGGTGCTTCTTGTTCAACGATGCCGCCAGTTGAACCCTTCATAGGGTTTGGTTTTTCATGTTTCTTAACGGTATTAATACCAGAAACTAGAACTCGGCTGTCGTCTACTACCTTAACAACTTTACCGCGCTTGCCTTTGTCTTTCCCAGCAATCACAATAATTTCGTCGTTACGTTTGATCTTACGCATAAATGTCCCCTTTCCCTCTTACAGCACTTCAGGTGCAAGAGAAACTATTTTCATGAACTGCTCTGTACGCAATTCACGTGTTACAGGGCCAAAGATACGAGTACCAAGTGGCTGTCCTGAAGCATTCAATAAAACCGCTGAGTTTACATCAAAACGGATCACGGAACCATCAGAGCGACGAACACCTTTCCTAGTTCTAACGACAACTGCGTTAAGAACCTGCCCTTTTTTAACACGACCACGAGGGATCGCTTCTTTCACTGTGACTTTAATAATGTCACCGATAGCAGCATAACGACGATGTGAGCCACCCAGTACTTTAATACACTGAACACGCTTTGCGCCGCTGTTATCTGCAACATCAAGCATCGATTCTGTTTGAATCATTTCTGCTCTCCAATCAAGTTAGATAACAAGTCTCACGAAGGAAAAAAGCAGCTTATAAAGCCGCTGTTTTCTCAACAACTTGAACCAGGTTCCAAGTCTTAGACTTAGAGTAAGGACGTGTTTCTACGACCTTAACAGTATCACCAATCTGGCACTCATTGTTTTCATCGTGAGCGTGTAATTTAGTTGAACGACGTACAAACTTACCGTAAAGAGGATGTTTTTCTGTACGTTCAACTAGTACTGTAATGGTTTTATCCATTTTGTCGCTGACTACCTTACCAGTAGCTGTACGCGCTTTTGTTTCTGCCATTTTAGTTACCTGCCTTATCATTTAGCACGGTTTTAACGCGTGCGATATTGCGGCGGACTTGCAAAAGCAAATGAGTTTGCGTCAGCTGACCAGTGGCCTTCTGCATGCGCAATGTAAATTGCTCACGCAAAAGCTCAATTAAGGTCGCCTGTAGCTCTGCTACAGAATTTTCTTGCAGTTCTTTTGCTATCATCTACATCACCGTACGCGTTACGAAAGTTGTGGACAAAGGTAGTTTAGCAGCAGCTAGTGCGAAAGCTTCGCGTGCTAGTTGCTCTGAAACGCCCTCAACTTCATAAAGCATCTTGCCAGGTTGAATCTGTGCAACCCAGTATTCTACATTACCCTTACCTTTACCCTGACGAACCTCTAGAGGTTTCTGAGTAATCGGCTTATCAGGGAATACACGAATCCAGATTTTACCACCACGCTTGATGTGACGAGTCATTGCACGACGCGCCGCTTCAATTTGACGAGCAGTAAGACGCCCACGCTCTGTGGACTTTAATCCGAATTCACCAAAGCTAACCTGATTTCCGCGAAGAGCAAGACCGCGATTACGACCTTTCTGCATTTTGCGGAATTTAGTACGTTTCGGTTGTAACATGACTTACCCCCTACTTAGACTTCTTCTTTTGTGCGCCTTTGTCAGCTCGCACTTGTTCAATACCGCCCAAGATTTCGCCTTTAAAGATCCACACTTTTACGCCAATAATGCCGTAAGTTGTAAGAGCTTCATAAGGGGAGTAGTCGATGTCAGCACGTAGTGTATGTAGAGGCACACGGCCTTCACGGTACCACTCAGCACGTGCAATCTCTGCACCGCCTAAACGACCACTTACCTGAACCTTGATACCCTTCGCACCTGCACGCATGGCGTTCTGTACGGCGCGCTTCATAGCACGACGGAACATAACGCGACGCTCTAGTTGGCTTGCGATATTTGCCGCAACCAATTTCGCGTCCATTTCAGGCTTACGAATCTCTTCGATGTTGATGTGGACAGGAACGCCCATCATCTCAGAAACAGCATTACGCAGTTTCTCGACATCTTCGCCCTTCTTACCAATCACAATACCCGGACGGGCAGTATGAATAGTAATGCGAGCTGTCTGAGCAGGACGCTGAATCTCAATACGAGACACAGAAGCCTGGACCAATTTTTTCTCCAAGTACTCACGAACCTGAAGATCATTTAATAGTAGCTTAGAGTAGTTTTGATTGTTCGCATACCAAGTAGAAGTATGATCTTTAACTATCCCTAGGCGTATACCAGTTGGATGAACCTTCTGACCCATTGGGTTTCTCCTAATTAGTCAGCGACTTTAACTGTTATATGACAACCGCGTTTTAAAATACGGTCAGCACGGCCTTTGGCACGTGGCATAATACGCTTCAGAGTCATTGCCTCATCAACGTAAGCCGTAGAAACGCGCAAGTCATCTACATCAGCACCTTCGTTATGCTCAGCGTTAGCTATAGCAGACTCTAGTACTTTTTTGACAATTACTGCCGCCTTCTTAGGACTGAACGTTAAAATGTTCAGCGCTTCGCTAACAGATTTACCGCGGATTTGATCTACAACCAAACGGGCCTTCTGCGCTGAGAGGCGAGCACCCTTCAATGAAGCTTTTACTTCACTCATTTAATACCCCTTATTACCGTTTGGCTTTCTTGTCCGCAGTATGACCACGATATGTACGGGTCGGAGCGAACTCACCCAATTTATGACCGACCATGTCTTCAGTTACAATAACTGGGACATGCTGGCGACCATTATGGACAGCGATAGTCAACCCTACAAAATCAGGGAAGATAGTAGAACGGCGCGACCAAGTCTTAATTGGACGACGATCTTTTTTCTCTACCGCAGCCTCTACCTTTTTCAACAAATGAAGGTCGATAAAAGGACCTTTTTTTAGTGAACGTGGCACAGTCGTTTCCTCTTATTACTTAGTACGGCGACGTACAATAAGTTTATCAGTACGCTTGTTGCTGCGTGTTTTGTACCCTTTAGTAGGTACACCCCATGGTGTAACTGGGTGACGACCACCTTTGCTACGACCTTCACCACCACCATGTGGGTGATCAACTGGGTTCATCGCCGAACCGCGAACGGTAGGACGAACACCACGCCAACGCGTAGCACCAGCTTTACCAAGAACTCTTAAGCTATGCTCAGAGTTTGATACTTCACCCAAGGTAGCGCGACATTCAGTCAATACTTTACGCATTTCACCTGAACGTAGGCGAAGTGTAACGTAGCGACCTTCACGAGCAACCAGCTGAGCAGAAGTACCGGCAGAGCGCGCAACTTGTGCACCTTTACCAGGCTTAAGCTCAATACAGTGCACCGTACTACCAACAGGAATATTTTGCAGAGGCAAAGTATTACCTGCTTTGATAGGGGCATCTGCACCACTAAAAACAACAGCGCCAGCCACCATACCTTTGGAAGCGATAATGTAACGACGCTCACCATCAGCATATTTAATCAATGCAATATTTGCAGAACGGTTTGGATCATACTCCAAACGCTCAATTACCGCAGGAATACCGTCTTTGTTACGACGAAAATCAACCATACGATAATGCTGCTTATGACCACCACCTACGTGACGCGTAGTGATGCGTCCGTTATTGTTACGTCCACCCGATCTGCTTTTCTTTTCAAGCAAAGGTGCATATGGTGCGCCTTTGTGCAAATCGTTATTAGTAACCTTAACAACGTGACGACGGCCTGCAGACGTTGGCTTACTTTTTACAACAGCCATTGACCTATCTCCCCTTATTCAGCGACCATGAAATCGATGTCTTGACCTTCGGCCAAACGTACATACGCTTTTTTCACGTCTTTACGTTTACCTAGACCACGAACTGTACGCTTAGTTTTACCTTTATGGTTCAACGTATGCACAGACTCAACTTTGACTTCAAAAAGCGCTTCGATAGCTTGTTTGATTTCAGGTTTCGTTGCATCACCAGTTACACGAAAAACATACTGACCATTGCCTTCGGCTACGATAGTTGCTTTTTCGGAAATATGTGGACCCAACAGAACTTTATAAATGCGTTCGCCGATCATGCTAGTGCCTCCTCAACTTGTTTCAGAGCACCAACTGTCACCAACACTTTGTCGTAAGCAATCAAGCTAACAGGGTCGATAGATGCTGCATCACGCACATCTACGTTAGGAATGTTGCGAGCCGCCAAAAATAAATTATCATCCAATTCATTGGAAATAATCAAAGCGTTTACAATATTCAATTCTGCCATTTTTGCTATGAATAGCTTAGTTTTCGGAGCTTCTAATGTCAGCTCTTCAACTACAACAAGACGGTCTTGACGTACAAGTTCAGACCAGATAGTGCGCATTGCTGCACGGTACATCTTCTTGTTCACTTTCTGAGAGTGATCTTGCGGTTTTGCAGCAAAAGTCACACCACCAGAGCGCCATAAAGGGCTGCGGATAGTACCTGCACGAGCGCGACCAGAACCTTTTTGATTCCAAGGTTTGCGTCCACCGCCAGCTACTTCAGAGCGAGTTTTTTGAGCGCGTGAGCCTTGACGAGCGCCAGCCAAGTAAGATGTAACTACTTGGTGAACCAACGCCTCGTTGTATTCACGAGCAAAGGCTAAATCGGAAACTTCAACAGTTCCTTCAGAGCCTGTTAGATTCAAGTTCATTGTCTACCCCTCTTAGCGAGCTTTAACAGCTGATTGAAGAATAACATCACCATTCACTGCACCAGGTACGGCACCTTTCACTAGGATAAGGTTACGTTCTGTATCTACACGAACCACTTCTAGTGATTGAGTAGTAACTTGTGCAGCGCCCATATGGCCAGCCATCTTCTTGCCTTTCCAAACACGACCAGGTGTTTGACATTGACCGATAGAGCCAGGAGCACGGTGAGACAACGAGTTACCATGAGTAGCGTCTTGCATACTAAAATTATGACGCTTGATGGCACCTTGAAACCCTTTACCCTTTGATTGACCAGTTACATCAACCATCTGGATAGATTCGAAATCAGCAACTGTTAGCTCATCACCAACATTGATTTCTTTTTCGTCACCTGCCAGGCGGAACTCCCACAAACCACGACCTGCTTCAACATTCGCTTTTGCATAATGACCCGCAGCAGCTTTGTTAACGCGGCTCGAACGGCGAGAACCTACAGTTACTTGAATAGCTTGGTAGCCGTCAGTGCCTGTTGTTTTCACCTGAGTAACGCGGTTCGGTTCAACCTCGATGACGGTTACTGGCACGGATACACCATCTTCAGTGAAGATACGTGTCATTCCGGCTTTGCGTCCGACTAATTGAATAGTCATTTTTTACCTCATTTGCCAGTTGTGTATGGGGCTATCACCCGCTACGGCTGATCATTCCAGATCATTCCACTAATGTGCATAAGCCGACTGATAACCAGTCGGTTGTCGCACCCCAAACTTTGAGCTATTAACCCAAAGAGATTTGTACTTCCACGCCTGCCGCAAGATCTAACTTCATCAAAGCATCAACTGTTTTTTCAGTTGGCTCAACGATGTCTAGAACACGTTTATGTGTACGGATTTCATACTGATCACGCGCATCTTTGTTCACGTGTGGAGAAATCAATACTGTATAACGCTCCTTGCGAGTAGGAAGTGGAATCGGTCCACGTACTTGCGCACCTGTACGTTTCGCTGTGTCCACAATTTCTTGTGTTGAAGCATCAATCAGACGGTGATCAAATGCTTTCAGACGAATACGAATTTTTTGGCTTTGCATTTCCAACTCCAAATACAATGTTTTGTATGACTTAACTGTACATTTATTAAGCCACAATCCTTTTTTAAGGACGGCGAATATTAGCCATTCAAAAAGTGGTTGTCAAGTAACCAATTTCTGAACAAACAAAATAAACCACAAAATAAAAAGGCCACCCAACACGGGCAGCCTTTTTTCAAATCAAAGCAACAAGATATAAATATCTAATTACTTAATGATTTTAGCTACAACACCAGCACCAACTGTACGGCCACCTTCACGAATCGCAAAACGTAGACCTTCGTCCATTGCGATTGGGTGAATTAGAGCAACAGTCATTTGAATGTTATCACCAGGCATAACCATTTCTACGCCTTCAGGAAGAGAACAAGCACCAGTTACGTCAGTTGTACGGAAGTAAAACTGTGGACGGTAGCCTTTAAAGAATGGTGTATGACGACCACCTTCATCTTTACCCAACACATAAACTTCTGCTTCAAACTCTGTGTGAGGAGTAATAGAACCAGGCTTAGCCAATACTTGACCACGCTGAACATCTTCACGCTTAGTACCGCGCAACAAGATACCACAGTTCTCGCCAGCACGACCTTCATCAAGAAGTTTACGGAACATCTCAACACCAGTACAAGTTGTTTTAGTAGTATCAACGATACCAACAATTTCAACTTCTTCTTGGATTTTAACGATGCCACGCTCAACACGACCAGTAACAACCGTACCACGACCTTGGATAGAGAACACATCTTCGATAGGCATCAAGAATGCACCATCGATTGCACGCTCTGGCTCAGGAATGTATGAATCTAGCGTTTCAACCAGTTTCATCACAGCCGTTGTACCCATGCCGTTTTCATCTTCGCCTTTCAACGCCATTAGAGCAGAACCCGGGATGATTGGAGTATCATCGCCTGGAAAGTCGTATTCAGAAAGAAGGTCACGCAATTCCATCTCAACCAACTCTAGCATTTCAGCGTATTCTTCAGAATCCGCACCACCACAGTCTTCAGCCAACAAATCAGATTTGTTTAGGAAAACTACGATGTAAGGTACACCTACTTGACGAGAAAGAAGGATGTGCTCACGAGTCTGAGGCATAGGGCCGTCAGTCGCACCACACACTAAAATTGCGCCGTCCATTTGAGCAGCACCAGTGATCATGTTTTTAACATAATCGGCGTGTCCAGGACAATCTACGTGCGCATAGTGACGAACTGGTGAATCATACTCAACGTGAGAAGTCGAGATTGTGATACCACGCTCGCGCTCTTCTGGAGCATTATCGATACCGTCAAAAGCAACAGCTGTACCACCATAAACTTCTGCACATACACGAGTTAGTGCAGCTGTTAGGGTTGTTTTACCATGGTCAACGTGGCCAATTGTACCAACGTTAACATGTGGTTTATTACGTTCAAATTTACTCTTTGCCATGATACATACACCTTAAGAATTAGTAAGTATGATGATTAATCTTCATTTTTGATGATCGCGTCTGCCACACTAGCCGGTGCTTCAGCGTATTTCTCAAACTCCATTGCATAACTTGCACGCCCTTGCGACAAGCTGCGCACGTCAGTTGCATATCCAAACATTTCCCCAAGAGGAACTTCAGCTCGAATAATCTTCCCTGACGGGGAATCGTCCATCCCCTGAACAATACCTCGACGACGATTCAGGTCTCCCATCACATCCCCCATGTATTCTTCAGGAGTTACAACTTCCACTTTCATTACAGGTTCAAGAACACAGGGATCAGCATCAGCCGCCCCCTTTCTCAGCCCCTGAGAAGCTGCAATTTTAAAGGCCATTTCATTAGAGTCAACATCATGGAATGAACCATCGAACAACACAACCTTGATACCCAACAAAGGATACCCAGCAATTACGCCGTTCTTCATCTGCTCCGAAACACCCTTCTCTATTGCAGGGATGTATTCTTTAGGAATAGCACCACCAACAATCTCGTTGACAAACTCGAGCCCATCTTTATCAGTTGGAATCAATTTCATCACGACGTGACCGTATTGACCACGACCACCGGATTGACGCACAAATTTGTGATTAACCACCACCTCTTTGCGAATTTTTTCCCGATAGGAAACCTGAGGCTTACCAATGTTTGCCTCCACCTTAAACTCGCGACGCATACGATCAACAAGTATATCAAGATGCAGCTCACCCATACCGGAAATAATTGTTTGACCCGTCTCTTCATGTGTTTCCACCCGAAAAGAAGGATCTTCTTGCGCCAACTTACCCAGCGCAACACCCATTTTATCCTGATCGGCCTGAGATCTAGGCTCAACCGCAACAGATATCACAGGCTCTGGAAATTCCATACGCTCCAGTACAACAACATCACTCATATCACAAAGCGTATCACCCGTAGTTACATACTTCATACCTACAGCAGCGGCAATATCGCCCGCAAAAACTTCTTTGATTTCTTCGCGATTATTAGCGTGCATCTGAACCATTCGACCAATGCGCTCACGCTTCTGCTTAACAGAATTATAAACAGCATCACCAGAACGTAACATCCCAGAGTACACGCGAATGAATGTCAATGTACCTACAAATGGATCTGTTGCTATCTTGAAAGCCAGCGCAGAGAACGGAGCCTCATCACTAGCAACTCGATTAACAACCGTTTCACCATCCTCAAGCGTACCCTCTATCGCCTTAACTTCAAGCGGAGAAGGTAAATATTCAATAACAGCATCCAAAACCGCTTGCACACCTTTATTTTTAAAGGCTGAACCGCACATCACCAAGACAATTTCATTAGCTAATGTACGAGCTCGCAGACCGCTTTTAATATCGTCAACAGACAGTTCACCTTCTTCAAGGTACTTATCCGTCAGCTCATCATTCGCTTCCGCTGCCGCCTCAACCATTTGCTCACGCAACTCTAACGCACCATCAAGCAAATCTGCGGGAACATCCTCTAAAGAGAAAGTCATCCCCTGATCTTCTTCATTCCACATCACAGCTTTCATCAACATCAAATCAATCACGCCCCTGAAGTCTTCTTCAGCGCCGATATTCATTTGAATTGGGATAGCGTTCGCACCAAGACGAGTTTTTAACTGACGCACAACCCACAAATAATCAGCCCCTGTACGGTCCATCTTATTGACGAACACCATACGAGGAACTTCATACTTGTTTGCTTGACGCCAAACCGTCTCAGTTTGAGGCTGCACACCCGAAGAACCACAAAGCACAACAACAGCACCATCCAGAACACGCAAAGAACGCTCTACTTCAATAGTAAAATCTACGTGCCCAGGCGTATCAATAATATTAATACGGTGATGCTCAAACTGTTTATTCATCCCACTCCAGAAGCAAGTTGTTGCTGCTGAAGTTATCGTAATACCGCGCTCTTGCTCTTGCTCCATCCAGTCCATTGTTGCCGCACCATCGTGCACTTCACCAATTTTATGAGACAGACCAGTATAGAAAAGAACGCGTTCAGTCGTCGTCGTTTTACCTGCATCAACATGCGCAACAATACCGATGTTACGGTAACGGTTGATAGGTGTTTTACGTGCCACTGTGTATCCTTCTCCGGATAATTAGAAACGGTAGTGAGAGAATGCTTTGTTAGCTTCTGCCATGCGATGAACGTCTTCACGTTTCTTAACAGCAGAACCTTTATTTTCAGCAGCATCTAGAATCTCGCCTGCAAGACGTAGAGCCATGGATTTTTCACCACGCTTACGAGAAGCATCAACCAACCAACGCATAGACAATGCTGCGCGACGAACTGGGCGTACTTCAACAGGGACCTGATAAGTCGCACCACCAACACGGCGAGATTTAACCTCGACCATTGGCTGGATAGACTCTAGCGCTTTTTCAAAGATAGCCATTGGCTCATCTGTTTTAGCACGCGTTGCAACAGTATTTAGTGCATTATAAACAATGCTCTCTGCAACAGATTTCTTACCACTAACCATTACATGGTTGATAAATTTAGCGAGAAGTTGGCTTCCGTGTTTAGGATCCGGAAGGATTTCACGCTTAGCGACGACGCGTCTTCTAGGCATAGCTATATCCTCTTCAGGTTCGCCCGAGACAATGCAATTATTGCTCGGCCTTACTGTATTAAAAAATTATTTCTAAACGATAAATTAAGTAGCGTTAGCTTACTTAGGACGCTTAGTACCGTATTTAGAACGGCCTTGCTTACGATTTTGTACGCCTGAAGTATCCAAGCTACCACGAACTGTGTGATAACGAACACCCGGTAGATCTTTTACACGACCGCCACGAATCAGCACTACGCTGTGTTCTTGTAGGTTGTGACCTTCACCACCGATGTATGAAGTAACTTCGAAGCCGTTAGTCAAGCGAACACGACATACTTTACGTAAAGCCGAGTTAGGCTTTTTAGGTGTAGTAGTATATACGCGAGTGCAGACACCGCGGCGTTGCGGACAAGCTTGTAACGCAGGAACGTCACTCTTTGCCACTTTACGTTTACGTGGTTTACGAACCAACTGGTTAACGGTTGCCATTAGACAAGCTCCACAATTCCAATTCTTATGACGGAAATCGCCAAAATTAAGGAGGCGCAAGTTTAATTTGCGCCTATAAAACAGTCAATAGGGAGGCGACTAAAAAACCACCTCCCTTGCGATTTAGCAGCAAATAACTAGTCTTTCAGTGCTGCACTTAGCGCTTCTTCTACATCAGAGGCACTAATTGTTGCACTTCCTTCCTTCGCTGCTTGCGCAAGCTCTTTTTTACGCTTGCGCTCATTGTGGTAAGCCAAACCTGTACCAGCTGGTATCAAGCGACCTACAACAACGTTTTCTTTCAAGCCACGTAAGTGATCTTTTTTACCAGTTACCGCACCTTCCGTTAAGACTCGAGTTGTCTCTTGGAATGACGCCGCCGATATAAAGGACTCAGTCGCCAAAGAAGCTTTCGTGATACCTAGAAGTACACGTTCGTACTTCGCAGGGAATTTACCTTCGTTTTCTGCTTTTTCATTCGCATCCAACAACTTAGTAAATTCAACCTGATCACCTTGGATAAGATCTGTATCGCCAGACTCACCAACATCTACTTTACGTAACATCTGGTTAACGATAACTTCAATGTGCTTATCGTTAATCACAACGCCTTGCAAGCGATAGACTTCTTGCACTTCATTGGTGATGTAATCAGCCAAAGCTTCTACACCCTGAAGACGCAAGATATCATGAGGGCTCAAAGGACCATCGGCGATCACTTCACCTTTTGCCACTTCTTCACCATCAAAGATGTTAATTTGACGCCACTTAGGAATCAATGTCTCAATTGGATCACTACCATCTTGTGGTGTGATAACCAAACGGATCTTACCTTTTGTCTCTTTACCAAAGCTCACTACACCCGTTGTTTCTGCCATAACTGCAGGATCTTTCGGACGGCGCGCTTCAAATAGGTCAGCCACTCGCGGCAGACCACCGGTAATATCTTTGTTACCAATCGATTCTTGAGGAATACGAGCAAGAACCTCACCAGACTTCACTGTTGCACCGTGATCCAAACTCAATAGAGCTTTTTCAGGCAACATGTATTGTACAGGAGAGTCTGTACCCGGAATTAATACAGGATTTCCTTCCGCATCAACAACCGCAATCATTGGGCGTAGATCTTTACCCGCTGATGGACGATCACGCACTTCCAAGATTTCAATGGTTGTCAGGCCGGTCATTTCGTCAGATTGGCGACGAATCGTCACGTTTTCTTCCATACCACTAAACTCAAGACGACCTTCCATCTCAGATACGATTGGGTGTGTATGTGGATCCCAGTTTGCTACGATTTGACCCGCAGTTACTTTATCACCTTCACGCACACTTAACACCGCACCATAAGGAAGCTTATAACGTTCTTTCTCACGACCCGCTTCATCAGCAATTGCCAACTCAGAAGAACGAGACGCAACAACCAAATGACCAGTATGACGCTCAATACTCTTCATTTTATTAAAACGAACGGTACCAGCACTCTTAACTTGAACACTATCTACTGCAGACGCTCGAGATGCCGCACCACCGATGTGGAAAGTACGCATCGTCAACTGAGTACCTGGCTCGCCAATGGATTGTGCTGCCACAACACCAATTGCTTCACCAATATTCACTTGATGACCACGAGCCAAATCACGACCGTAACACTTAGCACATACACCATGTCGTGTATTACATGTGATTACAGAGCGAATGAGCATTTCATCAATACCCGCCGCTTCGATCGTACGAACATTATGCTCATCAATCAAAACGCCAGCAGGAAGGATTTCGTTGCCTTTTGCATCAATCACATCTTGGGCAATGACACGACCCAATACACGATGACCCAAAGGAACAACAACATCACCACCTTCAATCATAGCCGCCACAGTAATACCGTTAGTGGAACCACAATCTACTTCAGTGATAACCAAATCCTGAGCAACATCAACAAGACGACGCGTCAAATAACCAGAGTTAGCCGTTTTCAAAGCCGTATCAGCAAGACCCTTACGAGCACCGTGTGTAGAGGTAAAGTACTGAAGTACTGATAGACCTTCACGGAAGTTCGCAGTGATCGGTGTTTCGATGATCGAACCATCTGGTTTCGCCATCAAACCACGCATACCACCCAACTGACGCATCTGAGCCACACTACCACGGGCACCAGAATCAGCCATCATATAAACCGAGTTAAAGGATTGTTGATCTACCGTTTCACCCGCTTTATTGACTGTCGTTTCTTTTGCTAAGTTTTTCATCATTGCTTCAGTAACGGTTTCGTTAGTACGAGACCATAAATCGATTACCTTGTTGTACTTCTCGCCTTGCGTTACAAGACCATCCGCGTATTGGTATTCGATTTCTTTTACTTCCGCTTCTGCTTTAGCAATGATTGCCGCTTTTTCTGGCGGAATAACAAAGTCATCCACACCAACAGAACAGCCTGAATAGGTTGCATAAGCAAAGCCCATATACATCAGCTGATCAGCAAAAATACAGCTCTCTTTCAAGCCTACTTTACGATAACACTCATTAATCAGGTTAGAGATCGCCTTTTTCTTCATGCTTTGGTTAACAACAGAGAAAGGGAGACCATCTGGTACGATATCAAATAAAAGAGCACGACCGACTGTGGTGTCTGCGATGAAAGTAGAAGGTACCTTATCGCCATCAAGAGTCGTATCAACTTGGCTGATACGCACTTTTACTTTAGCGTGCAATTCAACCTGTTTCGCACCAAACGCACGATGCACTTCTTTGATGTCAGCAAACGCCATGCCTTCACCTTTAGCATTGATTTTCTCACGAGTCATGTAATACAGACCCAATACAACGTCCTGAGAAGGCACAATGATAGGCTCGCCGTTTGCAGGCGATAGAATGTTGTTCGTAGACATCATCAAAGCTCGGGCTTCAAGCTGAGCTTCAATTGTCAACGGAACGTGGACCGCCATTTGGTCACCATCGAAATCGGCGTTGTAAGCCGCACACACAAGTGGGTGCAACTGAATCGCTTTACCTTCGATCAACATAGGCTCAAACGCTTGGATACCCAAACGGTGAAGTGTTGGCGCACGGTTCAACATCACTGGATGTTCGCGAATAACCTCTTCAAGGATATCCCACACTTCAGGCGTTTCACGCTCAACCATTTTCTTCGCTGCTTTGATTGTCGTCGCCATGCCACGAAGCTCAAGCTTAGAAAAAATGAATGGCTTGAATAGCTCAAGTGCCATTTTCTTAGGCAGACCACACTGATGCAAACGCAGTGACGGACCTACTGTTATTACCGAACGACCAGAGTAATCAACACGCTTACCTAGCAAGTTCTGACGGAAACGACCTTGTTTACCTTTGATCATATCAGCCAAAGATTTCAAAGGACGCTTATTAGAACCGGTAATTGCACGACCACGACGACCATTATCAAGCAAGGCATCAACAGATTCTTGCAACATACGTTTTTCGTTACGTACGATGATATCTGGAGCAGACAGCTCTAGTAGTCGTTTTAGACGGTTGTTACGGTTAATCACACGACGGTAAAGATCGTTCAAATCAGACGTCGCGAAACGGCCACCTTCAAGAGGCACCAACGGACGAAGATCTGGCGGAAGCACTGGCAACACATCCAGCACCATCCACTCAGGGCTGTTGCCTGAATGAAAAAATGCCTCAATTAACTTAAGACGCTTAGACAGCTTCTTAATACGAGTTTCGGAATTTGTACTGTTCAGCTCTTCACGCATGCTGTTGATTTCTACAGGCATATCTAAATCACGAAGTAACATCTGAACCGCTTCAGCACCCATGCGGGCATCGAATTCGTCACCGAACTCTTCTAGCGCTTCAAAGTATTGCTCGTCATTCATCAATTGCCCTTTATCAAGCGTCGTCATACCTGGGTCAATCACGATGAAAGACTCAAAGTACAAAACACGCTCAATATCACGCAATGTCATATCCATGATAAGACCAATACGTGACGGAAGAGATTTCAAAAACCAAATGTGAGCAACAGGTGATGCAAGCTCGATATGACCCATGCGTTCACGACGCACTTTAGACAGAGCCACTTCAACGCCACATTTCTCACAAATAACACCGCGGTGTTTTAAACGCTTATATTTACCACACAAGCACTCATAGTCCTTGATAGGACCAAAGATTTTGGCACAAAACAAACCGTCACGTTCTGGTTTGAACGTACGATAGTTAATGGTTTCCGGTTTTTTAACTTCACCGTAAGACCATGAACGAATCATATCTGGTGACGCCAAGCCGATACGGATCGTATCAAACTCGTCAGATTGTCCTTGTGATTTTAGAAGACCTAATAAGTCTTTCATGTGTATTCGCCCCACTCGTAAGGCCGGGGAGTCTTGCTCCCCAGCAGGTCAAATGTGATTCGTGCTTATTCGGTTTCCAGCTCGATATCGATACCAAGAGAACGAATCTCTTTCACCAATACGTTGAAGGACTCAGGCATTCCAGGTTCCATTCTGTGATCACCATCGACGATGTTTTTATACATCTTCGTACGGCCATTCACATCATCAGATTTCACAGTCAACATTTCTTGAAGAGTGTAAGCGGCACCGTATGCTTCTAGCGCCCATACTTCCATCTCACCGAAACGCTGCCCACCAAACTGAGCTTTACCACCCAACGGCTGTTGAGTAACCAAGCTGTAAGAACCAGTAGAACGTGCGTGCATTTTGTCGTCAACCAAGTGGTTCAACTTCAACATGTACATGTAACCGACGGTTACAGGTCGCTCGAAAGCATCACCAGTACGGCCGTTAAACAATTTAACTTGACCGCTTTCGTTGATTCCAGCTAAGCGCAACATCCGCTTGATTTCAGACTCTTTTGCACCATCAAAGGCACCAGACGCCATTGGCACGCCACCTGTTAAGTTTGACGCCAAGGTTAAAATTTCTTCGTCTGTAAAGCTGTCTAAATCTTCCGTACGTGCACAACGCAAATCGCCTTCGTAACCATTGTAAATTTCATCAAGGAAGCTTCGCAGTTCTGCAACGGCTTCTGCTTTCTCGCGCTCTACAATAAGCATTTCGTTGATCTTACGACCCAAGCCTTTAGACGCCGCACCTAAGTGAGTTTCCAAAACCTGACCAACGTTCATACGCGATGGAACACCCAACGGGTTCAATACGATATCAACTGGATCACCGTTTTCATCGTACGGCATGTCTTCCACTGGCATGATCTTAGAGATGACACCTTTGTTACCATGACGACCAGCCATCTTATCACCAGGCTGAATACGACGCTTGATAGCAACATACACTTTAACGATCTTAAGAACGCCAGGTGCCAAGTCATCACCAGTTTGAACTTTACGTTTTTTATCTTCGAATTTAGCATCAAGCTCTTTACGGCGCTCAATCAAAGCGATTTGTGCTTTTTCAAGCTGATCACTCGCTTCTTCATTAGCAACACGAATCTTAAACCACTCTGGGTGATCTAAATTAGATAAGTATTCTTCCGTAATAATCGCGTTTCGAGCTAAACCAGGACCGCCTTCCGCTTGCTGACCAACGAGTGTTTCAGCCAAACGTTCGAACGTCGCTTTTTCAACAATACGAAACTCTTCGTTCAAGTCCTTACGAACCTGATCAAGTTGCGATTTTTCAATAAACTTAGCACGATCATCTTTTTCAATACCATCACGAGTAAAGACTTGCACATCGATAACTGTACCGCGTGTACCTGTCTTAACGCGCTGAGACGTGTCTTTCACGTCAGACGCTTTCTCACCAAAGATAGCTCGCAAAAGCTTCTCTTCAGGCGTCAGCTGAGTTTCACCTTTAGGTGTTACTTTACCAACTAGAATATCACCTGGTTCTACTTCAGCACCGATGTAAACGATACCGGATTGATCCAGTTTAGAAAGCGCACCTTCACCGACGTTCGGGATATCAGAAGTGATTTCTTCTGGCCCAAGCTTCGTATCACGAGCCACACATGTCAGCTCTTGAATATGAATGGAAGTGAAGCGATCTTCTTCGACAACACGCTCAGAGACTAGAATCGAGTCTTCGAAGTTGTAACCATTCCAAGGCATGAAAGCGATACGCATGTTTTGACCAAGCGCCAAATCACCCATATCAACAGAAGGACCATCAGCCATAATATCGCCAGAGGCAACCTTCTCACCCTTCATCACCAAAGTGCGCTGGTTAATACATGTATTCTGGTTAGAGCGCACGTATTTAGTCAGGTTGTAGATATCCACACCTGCTTCACCAGCGATAGTCTCTTCTGAGTTCACACGTACAACGATACGACTAGCATCAACAGACTCAATCACACCACCACGAGAAGCGACGATACAAACACCAGAGTCTTTAGCAACGTTTTTCTCCATGCCAGTACCAACAACAGGCTTATCTGCCTTAAGCGTCGGTACAGCCTGACGCTGCATGTTCGATCCCATCAAGGCACGGTTAGCATCATCATGTTCAAGGAACGGTATCAAAGACGCCGCGACTGAAACAACCTGACGAGGAGACACGTCCATTAAATTTACTTTTTCTTTCGGAATCAAAGTGGTTTCGTGCATATGACGCACCTGAACCAACTCATCAACCAAACGGCCTTCGCTATCAACATTCGCTGACGCTTGAGCAATAACATATTTTGCTTCATCGATCGCAGAGATATAAACGGTATCATCTGTCATCTTGCCATCAACAATTTTACGATAAGGCGTTTCCAAGAAGCCGTAGCTGTTGGTACGCGCGTAAGTTGATAGCGAGTTAATCAAACCGATGTTTGGACCTTCCGGCGTTTCGATTGGACAAACACGACCATAGTGAGTGGCGTGTACGTCACGAACTTCAAAACCAGCACGCTCACGCGTAAGACCGCCAGGCCCTAACGCTGAAACACGACGTTTGTGCGTCACTTCAGAAAGCGGATTATTTTGGTCCATAAACTGAGACAATTGGCTAGAACCAAAGAACTCTTTAATCGCAGCAGCAACAGGCTTCGCATTTAAAAGGTCTTGTGGCATTAGGCCATCAGCCTCCGCCATAGACAGACGCTCTTTCACTGCACGCTCGACACGCACAAGGCCAACTCGGAATTGGTTCTCAGCCATTTCGCCAACAGAACGAACTCGACGGTTACCCAAGTGATCGATATCATCAACCATGCCATTACCATTACGGATATCCAGCAAGGTTCTTAGCACAGCAACGATGTCATCATTATTCAAAATGCCTGGGCCAGTATCTTCATCACGACCTAAGCGGCGGTTGAATTTCATTCGACCAACGCCCGATAGATCATAACGATCTTCCGTGAAAAACAGACCTTGAAATAGACCTTCAGCTGACTCTTTGGTTGGCGGCTCGCCAGGACGCATCATGCGATAAATTTCTACCAACGCTTCCAACTGATTACTCGTTGGGTCAATACGCAGCGTGTCAGAAATAAATGGACCGTTGTCCAAATCGTTCGTGTAAAGCGTATCCACTTCCGTGATCCCAGAAGCAACCAAGGCCTCTAGTAAATCAACAGATAGCTCAGTATTTGCTTCTGCAATCAACTCACCCGTCGCAGGATGAACTAGGTTTTTAGCCGTTACTTTGCCAAGCATATATTCAAGCGGTACAGACAAACGCTCAAGGCCTGCTTTTTCCATCACACGAATGTGCTTAGCAGTTATGCGACGACCTTCTTCTACTATCAGTTCACCATTCGCATCAGCAATATTAAATAATGCCGTTTCACCACGCAGACGATTCGCAACCAGATCCATCTCAAAGCCATCACGCTTCAAGTAGAAACGGGTAGACTCAAAGAATGCATCGAGTATTTGCTCCGTTCCGTAGCCCAAAGCGCGCAACAAAATAGTTGCCGGCAACTTACGACGACGGTCAATACGAACAAATACGCAATCCTTTGGATCAAACTCGAAATCCAACCAAGAACCACGGTAAGGAATAATACGAGCAGAATGTAGTAATTTACCTGAAGAGTGAGTCTTACCACGATCGTGATCAAAAAACACACCAGGAGAGCGGTGTAATTGAGAAACGATAACACGCTCAGTCCCATTAATTACAAAGGTACCATTATCTGTCATGAGCGGTATTTCACCCATGTAGACTTCTTGCTCGCGAATGTCTTTAATCGCTTTGTTAGAGGACTCTTTATCATAAATGATGAGTCGAACTTTAACGCGAAGAGGAGCCGCATAAGTAACACCGCGCAACTGACACTCTTTAACATCAAATACTGGTTTACCTAAACGATAATCGACGTATTCAAGCGCCGCGCTACCAGAAAAGCTAACCATTGGAAAGACAGATTTAAAAGCCCCATGCAGACCTAATTCCCCACGCTCCGCAAGACTTTTGCCTTCTTGCAGAAAATTACGGTAGGATTCAAGCTGAATTGCCAGCAAGTATGGCACATCCAAAACGGGCGGCAGTTTACCGAAATCCTTACGGATACGTTTTTTCTCAGTGTATGAGTAAGCCATCAGCATTCCCCAGCTTGTGCACATTGACGCAAAAGGCCCAAATCAGGCCTTACCATTTATGGGAGCATTATCTCCCACTTGAAAAATTCTTTTAAGTTTTATTTGAGTTTTAGAAACCCAAAAAGGCCGGTGACAAAAAGTCACCAGCCATTTCGACTATTGGTCGAAATCTGGAAATACAAGTATCATTACTTGACTTCGACAGATGCACCAGCTTCTTCAAGAGCTGCTTTAAGAGCGGCAGCATCTTCTTTAGAAACGCCTTCTTTAACAGCCATTGGAGCGCCGTCAACGATAGCTTTAGCTTCTTTCAAGCCAAGGCCAGTCGCTGCACGAACAGCTTTGATTGCGTTAACTTTCTTATCGCCAGCGGCAGTAAGAATAACGTCAAATTCAGTTTGCTCTTCAGCAGCAGGACCAGCGTCAGCAGCAGGACCGGCAGCAGCAACAGCTGCAGTTACACCGAATTTCTCTTCCATTGCTGAAATTAGTTCAACAACGTCCATTACAGACATTTCTGCTACTGCATTGATGATATCTTCTTTAGTTAGAGCCATGACTCAGATTCCTAGCATTCTTTCAAATCACCCGAAGGTGATAAAATTTTGTTTCAAAAAGTAGTGGGTAAATTGAATTACGCCGCTTCTTGCTCTTTTTGATCGCGAACTGCTGCAAGAGTACGTACAAACTTGCTTGTTGCGCCCTGCATTACACTCATCAGTTTCGCAATAGCTTCGTCGTATGTAGGCAGTGTTGCCAAACGATCAATGTCGCCAGCTGGGATCAACTCACCGTTGAACGCCAACGCCTTCACTTCAAACTTGCTGTTCGCTTTCGCGAACGTTTTCAATAAACGAGCTGCCGCACCTGGGTGCTCGTTAGAGAAAGCGATCAACGTAGGACCAACAAAGCTCTCAGTTAGACATTCGAAGTCAGTGCCTTCAACTGCACGGCGAGCCAAAGTGTTACGTACTACACGTACATAAACACCCGCTTCACGCGCTTCTTTGCGTAGTGCTGTCATATTACTCACGGTAACACCGCGAGAATCAGCAACTACTGCAGACAATGCAGTTTTAGCAGCTTCGCTAACTTCGGCGACAATGGCTTTTTTGTCTTCTAGACCTAATGCCACTGGTTTTCTCCTGGATTAGCAGGGAATAAATTCCCCTATTTTTTACCAACTCTTCGATTACTCGAAGTACTTGCTGGTGAGTTAGATCCAGTAAATCTGAATCGGGCCACACCATCTGCGCAGGACAAACATTTTTCAACGTTTCATTAAACCTTCAAGAGGTTCCTGCGGTCTTTGACGGCCTGCTCAACAAACTAATGAAGACAGACCCCAAAGCGCATGATTCAAATACTTACTTAGTAGAACTAAGTGTACCTAAATCAATTTGTAGACCAGGTCCCATTGTAGAGGACATAGTCACTTTTTTCATGTAGATACCTTTAGAAGAAGCAGGCTTAGCACGACGCAAGTCAGCCAAAAGTGCTTCAAGGTTTCCTTTGATAGCATCCGCAGCGAATTCAATAGAACCAACCGCCGCATGAATGATACCATTTTTATCTGTACGGTAACGAGCTTGACCTGCTTTTGCATTTTTCACTGCAGTCGCAACATCAGGCGTTACTGTGCCAACTTTAGGGTTAGGCATTAGACCACGTGGGCCTAAGATTTGACCAAGTTGACCAACGATTCGCATTGCATCTGGAGACGCAATAACCACGTCAAAATCTAGATTGCCAGCTTTAACTTGCTCAGCTAAATCTTCAAAACCAACAATATCTGCACCGGCCTCTTTCGCAGCTTCAGCATTTGCACCTTGCGCAAACACAGCAACGCGAACATCTTTACCAGCACCGTTAGGCAAAACTGTAGAACCACGCACAGCCTGATCAGACTTACGAGGATCAACGCCTAGATTAATAGATACATCGATAGACTCTTTGAACTTAACAGTAGAAAGCTCAGACAAAAGAGCAACAGCCTCTTCAACAGAGTACAACTTTGTCGCTTCTACTTTTTCCGCGATCAAACGAGCGCGTTTAGTTAATTTAGCCATTAGATAACACCTTCTACGTCTAGACCCATAGCGCGTGCGCTACCAGCGATAGTACGAACTGCCGCATCCATATCTGAAGCAGTTAAATCAGCCTGCTTAGCAACAACGATCTCTTCTAGCTGCGCACGAGTAACCGTACCAACTTTCTGAGTGTTTGGACGTGGAGAGCCACTTTTCAGACCCGCTGCTTTCTTAAGAAGAACAGAAGCAGGTGTAGACTTAGTTTCGAAAGTGAAACTACGATCACTGTATACAGTGATAATAACCGGCGTAGGAAGACCTGGCTCAACACCTTGTGTTTTGGCATTAAACGCTTTACAGAATTCCATGATGTTCACACCATGTTGACCAAGTGCTGGACCAACTGGTGGACTTGGGTTCGCTTGACCCGCTTTAACTTGTAGCTTGATATAAGCTTGGACTTTCTTAGCCATCTTTCAACTCCAAATGGGTCACAGCCCTAAGGCTACCCGTTCAACAAAATCAGGCCTTTTCGACCTGACTAAACTCCAACTCAACTGGCGTAGAGCGCCCAAAAATAAGCACCGCCACCTTGATTCGGCTCTTATCGTAATCAACTTCTTCAACAACACCATTGAAATCAGCAAATGGACCTTCGCTAACGCGAACAACCTCACCCACCTCAAACAATGTCTTAGGACGAGGTTTGTCAACACCATCACTAACACGCTGTAAAATGGCATCTGCTTCGCGAGTCGTAATTGGCGATGGTTTATCTTTTGTACCGCCAATAAACCCCAACACGCGAGAGGTAGCCTTAACTAAATGCCAAGAAGCGTCATTCATCTCCATTTGAACCAATACATAACCTGGATAGAACTTTCTTTCGCTCTTGCGTTTTTTGCCATCTCGGATTTCAACCACTTCTTCGGTTGGAACCAAGATGTCACCAAAATTTTCTTCCTGCCCCATAACCTGCACTCGCTCAGTAAGCGAACGCATTACGTGCTTTTCGTACCCTGAGTACGCCTGTACTACATACCATCGTTTGGTCACGAGCAACTCCTAACTAATTACCGAGGAAACGACCCAACCAAGGAACGAATCCACCCCCCACAGTACGAGAGACATAAAAACAACAACCGCTAACACTATCAACGTTGTTTGCGTGGTTTCTTGCCTGGTCGGCCATACAACTCTGCGAATTTCGGTTTTAGCTTCTTTTGCCAAAGTAAAAAAAGACTTACCTTTCACAGTTTGCAACGCAATAAAACCAGCAACACCAGCCAACACCAAGATAGCAATTAAGCGATACAATAGTGACTCAGCAGAATAGTAGTTATTACCAATCACGCCTACCGCAACTAGCAGAACAACAATTGCCCACTTAAACACATCTCCACGAGATGCTTGAGCTTCAGCATTTGAACTCATACTTCAGGTGATCCCTAACTTAAAAATAGGATACGAAAGATGGCAGGCCAAGAGGGACTCGAACCCCCAACAGCCGGTTTTGGAAACCGGTGCTCTACCAATTGAACTATTGGCCTACATTCGTATGGGCGGAGGATGATACCTAAAAAAGCGAAAGCTAGCAAGGGTACCTGCCCAAAAAACAGACAATAAAAAAGGCGGTTAAACCACCTATCTTTTGTTTTGATAAGCTGGAGCTCATGAGCAGATTTGAACTGCCGACCTCACCCTTACCAAGGGTGTGCTCTACCAACTGAGCTACATGAGCAACTTGGAGCGGGTAGTGGGAATCGAACCCACCTCTTCAGCTTGGAAGGCTGAGGTAATAACCACTATACCATACCCGCAATTGGTGGAGGGAGGTGGATTCGAACCACCGAAACTTTCGTGGCAGATTTACAATCTGCTCCCTTTGGCCACTCGGGAACCCCTCCACGTACTCAGCACCACAACGCAACACCCCAAAAGGTGGGAGCCATTATATTTATCGAGCTCCTAATTGCAAGCACTAGCAGGGATTTTTTTCTAATTTTATCATCATCTTGGTGAGGTCGAAGCGAGAGACGAACTGCTCCCAGTCTTTTTCGTCAATGGGTTCCTCTATATCAATCTGGCGAAGCGGTACATTTCGCATATGTTCATACACATCAACACGATAACCAGACAGATTTTGGATACGCAGTTTCGCTTGCTCGGCGCGTTCTTTTGAAGAATACAAACCCAGTGAGATTCGATTTTTCATTTCAGCTCGGTTAATAACGAAACTATCGATGGACTTAGACGCCAGCTTTTTAACGACTCGCTCCGCTATTGCAGGCGTTTCAGGTGCCGCAATATACAACCAAAACTTAGCTCTTTTACCCGTAACTTCACGCTCCTGATAAGGCCAACCAAAGTCCTTTAATACTTGAGAAACTTGTTTTATATCCTCCTGGCGCTCTGTTTCTAAACGTGGGCAAAATAGCTCAGGTTGATCCCCTGTCGCTTCATCAATTATCTTACTCAGTGCATCCTCAATACTCTCACTGGACATCATCCCTGCATTATAGTCCTGCTCTGTAACTGCCAGAGATTCTGTCAACAAGTGTATTTTTTCACTGACAGGTGGACCATATATAGATTCTTTGGCCTTCTCAGGCTTATCCTGAACAAAACTATGCCAACTCAAAAACGCGGCATTAAGCAACACCACAAACAGAAACAGCCACTTCATTTATTACCTCTTACTTGCTCATCGCCCACCAGCTTTGCACCCAAAGCCACTAGGTTAGGCTGATATTCCATTGAAATGTCCAATAAACTCAACAACACCTGCGAATCACCTCCCGTCACAACCCACTTGAAATTGGGATATCGGCGATGAATTCGCTCTAAAAAACCAAGCACCATTTCGTGACAACCTTCCGTCACCGCTCTTGCAGTCGAGTCTGGCAACCCTCTTCCAGCCACGACTTCACAAGCGTCATAACGAATCCTTGCCGTCTTTGAGAGCAAAACATTTTCCATCATGCCCAACCCAGGCGCAATATACCCCCCCAGATGAACGCCGTCTTTCCCAACAACATCGACTTTAATCGCGGTTCCTGCATCCACCACCACCACATCACCTTTAGCCCTATGATGGGCAGCGATAACGCCAAGCCAACGATCAACACCTAATCGCTTTGGCTCAACGTAAGCATTAATAACACCACAAGCCTCGTCCTGACTGGTTAATGTAAACCAAACGCTGCCTGGGAATTCAGCCTGGATATCAGCGTGCAACAATGCACTCTGCTCTTTAGATCGAACACTGGCAAAATAAATCCTATCAGGAGCAAAACCGGTATCTACAGGACAACTGTCATCACGCTGAACCCATAAAATTTGCTCATTTTCAAATGCGGTAAATTTAATGCTTGTGTTACCGGCATCAACGACCAGAACGCTAGCCACGACGGACACTAATTTCTCCTCCATGCAACGCCACCACTTCACCATTCTCATCTAGAAGCAACGCCCCTTTTTGGTCAATGCCCTTCGCCACACCTTGGCGCTGCTGAGAAACAGAACTCACCGTTACGGCTTGATTAAATAAAACATCATAGGCTTGCCACTGGTGCTGAAAATGCTTCATGCCATGACCGCCTTCAAACAGCTTACATACCTCCACCAGCTCTTTAGTAAGCTCAGCTAATATAAAGTTTCGACTAGGGCGCGATTTCAACCTAGAAACAAGATCCGTCCACGGCTGATCAATATGCGTCATGAAGGCACTATCCATTTCGACATTAAGCCCGATACCAATAATCACATGACACACATCTTGATCGGCGACCATTTCCAATAGAATACCGCAGATTTTTTGACCATCGACCTGTACATCATTTGGCCACTTTAATCCCGGGTTTGGTATGCCGATTTTTTTCAAAACTCGCGCCACGGCAACCCCTGCCGCGAGACTTAGTCCTTCAATAACACTTGGCCCATTATCAAAACGCCATGCAAACGAAAAGGTAATATTTTTTGCGACACCAGACTCCCATTCTCGCCCACGTCGACCTTTCCCATGCGTCTGACGTTCAACAGAAAATAACACCGGCAACGACTGCCCTTGCGCTATGTACTGTTTGGCATCACCGTTCGTTGACTGCGTTTCAAACGCCAACCTTATAACAACATCATCCGGAACACCGTTTTCGCGCAGTGCACCCTCTGACAGCAGCTCTAGCGGTGACGGCAATCGATACCCTCGCCCCTTTACAGAATGAACCGTCACGCCTATCGACTCTAATTTTTTGAGCTTTTTCCAGACTGCGGCACGAGTGACACCCAATGCGGCTCCCAACGCTTCACCTGAGTGAAATTCATTATCACTTAGCAGGGCTAAAACAGCTTGCATCAACGCTCTCCAATTTCAATTTTTTCTTGCTCAGTCAGCTCAAAAGGTAAAAATGAACAACCCGGCCGTGCTTGAAGCCAATTCGATTTAGGGTACTCACACATATTATCGATAGCGTGCATTGCATAAGCATGACGAGATTTTTTCGAGCGATTTGCATAACTTAAATGAGGAAACTCCCCATCAAGAATAACCAAAGAACCTTTAGGCACAGGTATCGCCACCAGTTCATCTTGGTTCCATACATGTTCTTTTAATGCAACCATCCTCGTATCGATAGAATCGGCGTTAACACGCTCAAAACGCTTTAACAATCCGTGCCTATGCCCTTTGGGTATTCCCCAAAGACACCCATTTTCCAGCGTCGCTTCTTCGACTGCGAACCAAAGACCTATCACACTCATTGGTTCTGTATAAAGAAAAGTACTGTCTTGATGACAGTTTACTTCACCACCAATTCCCGGCTGCTTAAAAATATACATAGATTGTACTGCGCGAGGCTCAACCAAACCCAGCTGCTTTAGCAATGCCCCCCAAACAGGAGACAATGAAAAAGCTTTAAATACGGCATCTTGAGAATGAAGGCCGTGCCCAACTTTATTGATAGACCGCGCTAGTGGTTGTTTCAATATACCGGCTTCATCAAACGCCTCTTCCTCAAAAAAGAAGGACACCTTATCTGCCGACTCGATAAAATAACGGTCTGTGTGTCGTGACTGCTCATTAGTGGTAAAAATAGAGCGCGCTGAATCTGGCTCAAACGACACCGTCAGTTCCGACATGCGAGTCTTTAAAGCATCGCAAACAGATTCAGGAATAATAGACTCTAAAACCAAATAACCATTCTGATGATATTGTTCTATTTGTAATGATGCTAACTCAACAGGTGAAAGATCAAGAACCCCTTTCTCAGTCATGACGTCGACCTCCTTATCTATTATTTGCGTTGGCTTTTATAAAAAAAGCAACCTCTTCCATAAGCGCATTGAAATTAGGATTCCAAGACACTCGAGCCGCATGAGGACTCTTAACGAATAAGTCGTCGGAGCTCTCACCAAACCAGTTTGCTTTATCTGTACGACACTCGTCATATAAAGACTCATCGGATAAATACCAACTACATATTCGGTATTCCCCCATCGCGCCATAATAAGTATTCTCTGGATTACCATGAACCGCCATGTGCGACAGCCCTAAAATGTTCAACTCAGGCCAATTCGCATTAAAAACCTTGATACGATCCGTGTTTGCACTCATTTGTTCTTTGCTATACATCACCATCTGACTCTTTGAGCCAATCATTCCTTTTTTAAACACTTTTTCTGTCACAGACGAATCGACCGTCTGATCGTCTTCCGATAAGGCAATAAACACAGGTAAACGTTTCGGGTTTTCCAAGATTAAGTGACGAACTTCTTTGGACAACTTATACACTTCCGCAATCGCCGGTAACGGAATCGATGCGTACTTTGCAAAATCGTCACTTGGATAGTGATCAAGCCAATCTTTAACCAGAGCCAACCAAGGAGAAAGCCAATCAATACTACTATTTACTTTGAAAACCGGAGAAAACAGTACAGCCCCTGCAACACTGCTCTCATGCTCCCAAGCATACTCTGCCGCCAACGCGCCACCAGTAGAAAATCCCCCTACATACAATACATCTACTTCTTTGCGAAACTGATCGGCGGCATTTCGAAAAGTCATACGCCAGTCGTCACGAGATACACTTAATAGATCCTCTGCTTTCGTACCATGGCCGGGCAATAAAACAACGCGGACATGATAACAAGCCTTCTGCAAAGCATTAGCTGAATCACGCATAGAAAAGGGAGAGTCAGATAACCCATGAGATAACAATATGCCGATGTCATTGTCCTCTTCACACAACGCAGGATCTGGTAATAACTCGAAAGGCATGACGGCGGCGAGCTCTCTCACTTTGTCGTCAGCATTAATCCACTGCTTATTGGCGGTTAAGTATTCTTTCGCTCTTACTAGATAATGAGAAAAAGACTCTTCTGGCTCAAAAACAAATTGCGTTGGTTTTTCTGCTGCAAACGCTGGCAATGCCAAAAAGCACAAGCACCACAACGCTATTTTTTGCCGCATAGTAATCCCTCTCGTTTAAATGATTTAATCTCTCTAACGCTCTCTTCATAGCAGACTATGCTACCATCGAACATCAAATCGCTGCCTATATTCAAAGATGAACACATTTTATCCTCGCGCTGAACAGGTTCCTTCTCTCTGGTTCCCTTTGGTAAAGAAGTTTTACCAAGAGCATTATCCCAGCGGTAAACCCAATAAAGCCGATCCTATTTGGGTTATACGACACAATGGTAAAATTCTTTGTGCGGTTAGGCTCAAACAATACTCTGGTGTTCAATTACTCACCGCTATGGTGACCGAGCCATCTCATAGAAAGACAGGTTTGGGTAGCCACTTAATAAACAGTATTCAGCCTGCATTAAACGCAATGCCAAGTTACTGCTTCGCCTTTACTAATCTTGTGCCTTTTTACTCTGCTAATCATTTTACGACCATCTGTGTTGAAATGTTACCAGAAGAACTAGCAAGCCGCTTTCGAGCCTATGTGGCACAAGGGCGAAACCTTACACCTATGCGCTACGATTTCGTTGGAAAATCGCTGAATCGCCCTTAAAAAGCACTTAAGTAATCTTAAATTACTAAAACAGTCGCGTCTTTGTTGACCCTTTTCAACCTCCTCCAGTACCTTTAATCGTATTACTTACCTTTTCGTTGATAATACATAAAAAGACAGAGGTCTTCATGTCAATCACCTTACCATCAAATTCGAAAATGCTGACGTCCGATTTTATTTTCGGTGTGGCAACCGCCTCTTTCCAAATAGAAGGCGCGACAACAACGGACAATCGCCTGCCTTCTATCTGGGACACATTTTGTGCCACACCAGGCAAGGTAAAAGGCGCCGACAATGGTGACATTGCTTGCGATCATTATCATCGATGGGAAAAAGATATTCAGCTGATTAAAGACTTAGGCGTAGACGCCTATCGCTTGTCCATTGCTTGGCCTCGAGTAATGGACGAGAAAGGCGAAGCAAACCAGGCTGGTCTTAACTTTTATCGAAATCTATTAAAGAAACTTAAAGCGGAAGGACTGACCGTATTTGTCACGCTCTATCATTGGGATTTACCACAACACTTAGAAGACAAAGGAGGCTGGCTGAACAGAGAAACCGCCTATCAATTTAAACACTACGCGGATTTAGTCACCAAAGAATTGGCCGAATGGGTCGATAGCTGGGCCACTTTTAACGAGCCCTTTTGTGCGGCGATTCTTGGCTATGAATTAGGCATACACGCGCCCGGCTTAAGTGAACCAAAATACGGCCGACAAGCCGCACACCACATTTTACTGGCGCACGGTTTGGCGTTACCAGTTATTCGGAAAAACTCGCCGACGTCTCAAGTGGGCATCGTACTCAATATGAACCGCTCGTACGCGGCCAGCGAAAAATCCGAAGACCAATTCGCCTGCTTGTTGCGAGAAACGCTCGATAACCAGTTTTTTATTGAGCCATTAATGAAAGGACAATATCCTCAACTACTCAACACCGTAGCACCACAATATTTACCAACGATTTTACCTGGCGATATGGACATCATCGCTCAACCGATCGATTTCTTAGGCATGAATTTTTACACCTGTAACCACAATGCCTACGATGCTGATGCATTATTTAAGGATGTAAAAAATTCCGATACGGTTGAATACACAGACATCGGCTGGGAAATAGCGCCACATGCCTTGAAAGACTTATTAGTGAACCTTCACCAACAGTACAAGCTGCCTCCTATTTACATCACAGAAAATGGCGCCGCCTGTGCAGACGAGATTATTGATGGAGAAATAAACGATGAACAGCGCATTCGTTATTTAGATGGTCATATAAACGCGGTGCATCAAGCGATAGAAGCCGGCGTTGATATTAGAGGTTATTTTGCGTGGAGCTTAATGGACAACTTTGAGTGGGCAGAAGGCTATAGCAAACGCTTTGGCTTAACGTACGTAGATTACAACACCCAAGAAAGAACCATTAAACACAGTGGCCATGCGTATCGCGCGCTGCTCAATAGCCGTCCATTTTAAAAGCCTATTCTTGGCAATAAAAAAGCGCTCGGTGCAACACATCGAGCGCTTTATCCTATCTAAGTAGCCTGCTAGGTGGAAATCAGATGCGCACTAACTACTTCAAATGCCCTGCATTATGCAGTTCTCTATCGCCTTCTTCTGGCGACGTCCACTGGTACTGCCACGTTTCCGTTAATGGCTGTCCATTGGCCTCAAGGTAAACGCGTAAGTTAATAGGTTTGGATTCGCCACTAGGTGGTACTAAATCAAACATCGCACGATAACCATCAATAGATTGCAAAGGCCGAGCCGACTCTATCTCTACCTTTCCGTCTGAGGTCGTGATGACAGCGTTGACTTCTGTTTCTTTACCTAACATCGCCAAAGACCCACCCGCAAAATCGACAACAAACCGCTTACTGTAATAGTCACGTTTCTTACCAATCACTCCGCCGATACCAGTAAACGTATCTACAACGCGGGCGCGATTCGATTGTACTGGTGGCTGGCTTCCCCAATACATATTGTAGCTATATAACAACTCTTGGCCAGCTTCAATCGGCTTCGCGGGGTTCCAAAACGCGACGATGTTGTCGAAGGTTTCATCTAACGTCGGAATTTCGACAAGTTGAACAGAGCCTTTTCCCCAATCTCCAATAGGTTCAATCCACAAGCTAGGTCGTTTTTCATAGAAAACGCCATCGTCTTGGTAATGATCAAAATGGCGGTCACGCTGTAACAAACCAAACCCTTTTGGGTTCTCATCGCTATAAGTATTAAACCTAAGGTTTTTCGGATTGCCCAGCGGACGCCAGATCCATTCGCCATTACCGGTTTGCATTGCCAAACCATCAGAGTCATGAATCTCGGCACGCCAGTCATAGTTTGTTCTACGATCATTTTCACCAACCATATACATACTGGTCATTGGCGCGACACCCAAACGCTCAATTGCTTTTCTAGGATAAATAGCAGAATCCACTTTCATTTTAAACGGTTCACCCGGCTGCATATCAAAACGATACGCTCCGGACACACTGGGAGAATCCATCAAGGCATACACAGTAACAACATCGGAACCAGGTATCGGCTTTTCCAACCAAAAGTGAGTGAACGTAGGAAATTCCTCCGGCTTCGGAAGCGCCGTGTCGACGGCCAAGCCTCGAGCAGAAAGGCCATATTGCATTTCGCTACCGACTGCACGAAAGTAGCTTGCCCCTAAAAAAGCCACAATATCGCGTTGCCAATCAGTAGCAAACTGCATTCTCAAGCCCGCAAAACCTAGATCTTTCGGTAATTGGTCACCATCTACTTTTGACTTGCCATAATCAAACGAAGAAGAAGAATATGGGATCGGTGTCGACTTGCCGTTCTCCAGCGTATTCATGTGAATGGGTGTATCAAAGCCTAAACCGAGGTGGAAAAGCTCAGCGCGAAATTCTGATTTTTGATCTCGCCATAATGCCGCTTCTTTATTAAAGTGGAGCTGCTGATAATCGTCCCAATCTAAACTTTTTAGACTCGCGGGCAACTCACCTTGATGACTTTGATAAGGCTCGGTCGCCAGTTGTCGTGCATGTCCTTTTAACCACGCATAACTAAACGCTTCACCTTCCTTTGATTGAACGGGTGTTGATGTCGCACAGGCCGCAACACTAAACAAGACACTGACAGCCAAGAGCGAACGACTGGCTAATCGTAAACAACTCGACACATTCGCTTTCAGGGATTTATGTGAAACCTTCGACCCCTTCATGGGTTCTGAAAAAAAATGAGGAAGCATAATCTGACTCTATCAATTAAAAACTGATGTCTATACTAGCGAATTACGACGCAACTAAGTGTTCAGATAGAGTAAATATTAAATACATTAACATGGATAATTCAGCAGAAAGCTTGACGTTCTGACATAACAAGACTCTGGATCATATCCATTCGTAATCTCAAAACGCTCGTCATATGTCGACCATATTTAAAGCATGTTAATCAGTGGATAAGTACCTAAGTTATTAACACTTAAACTTTTATAGTCAAGATTTAGAGTCAAACATAAAGTTTAAACAATAATAAGTCAGTAACGCTACACCATTCTAGTACTCTTATCGACTTGCCTATAAAATCCTTGCACCCAAAAACCACTGTAAGGAATTTAACCATGAAAAATGCCGTCTTAGGTGTCCAGATGTTATTTGTCGCATTTGGCGCCTTAGTGCTCGTCCCTCTGCTCACTGGACTTGATCCAAGTGTCGCACTTTTTGGGGCCGGTATCGGAACGCTATTATTTCAGTTAACCACCCGTCGAACCGTACCTATTTTTCTTGCGTCATCTTTCGCTTTTATTGCGCCAATAATGTACGGCGTTCAAACATGGGGAATTCCCTCTACCATGGGCGGTTTAATGGCAGCAGGGCTGGTATACGTATTGCTTGGTGGTGTTATTCGTTTAAGAGGCGCTGGCTTTATTCATAAGCTATTACCGCCCGTTGTTATTGGACCAATTATCATGGTGATTGGACTTGGCCTAGCGCCGGTTGCCGTCAACATGGCTTTAGGTAAAAGTGGCGATGGATCATTACAGCTTGTTGACGGTAACGTGTCAATTTGGATTGCCATTGCGTCTTTACTGACCACAGTATTTATCAGCGTATTCGCGAAAGGGCTGTTTAAGCTGTTGCCCGTGTTCGGAGGCATTGCTGTTGGCTACCTCTTGAGCTTGTTTTTTGGCATCGTCAGTTTCGACCCCATACACAATGCCGCTTGGTTTGCCGTTCCCAACTTCACAGCACCAGAATTTAACATCAATGCCATTTTGTTTATGTTGCCCGTTGCCATTGCGCCTGCGGTAGAACATGTAGGCGACATTCTTTCTATTTCTAATGTAACAGGAAAGAATTATCTGAAGAAACCCGGCCTGCATCGTACTATTGCTGGCGACGGTATCGCCACTATGGCCGCCGCTATGGTTGGCGCACCACCCAACACAACCTATAGCGAAGTGACTGGCGCAGTCATGCTAACTAAAGCATTTAATCCAGTGATAATGACGTGGGCTGCCGTTGCAGCTATCGTTCTTGCATGGGTAGGTAAATTGGGAGCAGCTTTACAAACTATTCCATTGCCTGTCATGGGCGGCATTATGATTCTATTATTTGGCTCTATTGCCGCGGTTGGATTGAATACTTTGATCAAAAACCAAGTGGATCTTCACAAGTCACGTAATCTAATTATCGTCGGCGTTACGCTGGTTTTTGGTATTGGTGGTATGGCGTTTGGTATTGGCGAATTCAGCCTGCAAGGCATCAGCTTATGCGGCATCGTGGCTATTATGCTGAACCTGATATTGCCTCAGGATATCGGCGATAACCACATTGTCGATAATGCTCAAATAGAAGACTAACAACTTAAAAGACGTCAAACGGCCCTTAACATGGGCCGTTTTTTTATGGCTAAGAGAAAAAAACCACTAAATAGTTGTTAGGCCAGCATTGGAAAGGTGAATAAAAAGAAATGTAAAAAATTCAACACAAAGTGACATAAGATAGACCATTCTATTCGCTTGGTTATATGGAATAGAATTCCATAACCCAGCCCAGCAGCACTAGCAACGAAGGCATATTCGAAACCGCCGCCGATATGAGCGATACCGAAAAGTAAGGCAGAAATGATAGGCACGATAAATAGATAAGACTTACCATGTAAAACTTTTGATAACTCTTGCTGGAGAAAACCGCGGAAAAAAGCTTCTTCAGCTACACAGGTAAAAAACAAATTAATACTTAGAAAGCACAACCAAAAAACAGGCACCTTAACATCAATATGAATTAACCCTAAAAGCATGGCTAAACCCAAAACCAAACACGGAGTAAGGAAAAATATCAGCAACACCGTTATAGGTTTCTGTAGAACCTGAAAATAATCTGCACTAGCTTGCCCTCTAAAAAAGTACACTAGTACAAACAAACCCACCAAACCCTTATCGAAGTTAGCATACAAACTGAACGGTATCGCATCTATACTAATCGTCTGCTCTAAAACCACGGCATAATTATGAAAGCCGGGTAATAAATGCATAGCTAAGACCAGAGAAACAGCGCCAAACATACAGACAGCAACTCTGCGAAGCCAAACCAAACGCAAGGTTAATGAACCAAACAGCAACCCGGAATAAGCAGCGATAACAATGATCCCTTGCGCATTTAGAATGCCTTCTATCAATCCAGCAATCACAGCCGCTAAGCAAGACAGACACCACAAAGGCACCTTTATAAATGAAAGTTTAAACGGAGTAAAAACCAATAGAATAGATAAACCCAGTAAATAAAAAACCAAAAGAGCCTCTGCTGAAAACAGTGAAAATCAAAATTAATACGATTGAGTGATGCCAAAAAAATATCTTAACCTCAAAATACTTTCTCTCAATCATTTTTGAGCCAAAAAAAAGCCCTGACAGCGTTAGCTATCAGGGCTCTCTTAATTTAAGCTTGACGACGACCTACTCTCACATGGGATCTCCCACACTACCATCGGCGATGGCGCTTTTCACTTCTGAGTTCGGGATGGGATCAGGTGGTTCAACGCCTCTATGATCGTCAAGCAATTCTGCTGCGTTCGTTTTGATTAAGGTGAGCGGTTTTTCTGCTCTTTTTAACCAAAACACGCGAAGACATGCTTGGATCTTTAACAATTCTTTTTTGAAATAACGTTAATCAAGGTTAAACCAGTTTTTACCGTAATGTGTCTCTGTAATCTTTGATGCATTTGCTTAGAGTCTTTTTCATTCTCTCTTCACTTATCATCTAAAACCACTTTGGTGTTATATGGTCAAGCCTCACGAGCAATTAGTATTGGTTAGCTCAATGCCTCACAGCACTTACACACCCAACCTATCAACGTCCTAGTCTCGAACGGCTCTTTAGGGGACTTATGTCCCAGTGAGATCTTATCTTGAGGGAGGCTTCCCGCTTAGATGCTTTCAGCGGTTATCCCGTCCGAACGTAGCTACCCGGCAATGCCACTGGCGTGACAACCGGAACACCAGAGGTTCGTCCACTCCGGTCCTCTCGTACTAGGAGCAGCTCCTCTCAAATCTCAAACGTCCACGGCAGATAGGGACCGAACTGTCTCACGACGTTCTAAACCCAGCTCGCGTACCACTTTAAATGGCGAACAGCCATACCCTTGGGACCGGCTTCAGCCCCAGGATGTGATGAGCCGACATCGAGGTGCCAAACACCGCCGTCGATGTGAACTCTTGGGCGGTATCAGCCTGTTATCCCCGGAGTACCTTTTATCCGTTGAGCGATGGCCCTTCCATACAGAACCACCGGATCACTAAGACCTACTTTCGTACCTGCTCGACGTGTCTGTCTCGCAGTTAAGCGTGCTTTTGCCTTTACACTCTACGCATGATTTCCGACCATGCTGAGCACACCTTCGTGCTCCTCCGTTACTCTTTGGGAGGAGACCGCCCCAGTCAAACTACCCACCACACAGTGTCCTCGATCCAGATAATGGACCTGAGTTAGAACCTCAAACATACCAGGGTGGTATTTCAAGA
>NZ_CP054301.1:3882500-4068722 GCF_013372285.1 Marinomonas primoryensis
TGGGGACATCATTAACGAATACAAAAAGGTCTTCCCTCTTCCTTGAAAAGTAGAAAGGAAAAGAGCGCAGCAAATACCAATAGGAACCGCAACGACTAAGACGCCGGCGGCCACAATTACGCTCGTCCATAAAGCCTGCCACATTGCACCATCTTCTGCTAAGGCGGCAAACCACTTTAGTGTCGCTCCCTTCCATGGCGATACAGTAGGAAATCGACTGTCATTGAATGTTGCCAGCCCCATGATAATAAGCGGCGTAAATAGGTATAGAAAAAATACACCAATATAAAAACGCACCCCAAATCGCATAATGGTTTCAGACTTCATTTTGCAATGTCTCCCAAACCGACCTTAAAGATACGCATAACCAAGGCAATAAATCCGATACAAATCACCAAAAGCAAGAATGCATAAGCGGCCCCTTGGTTCCAATTACCACCCTCAAAAAACCAGTTGTAAATAATCTGAGTAAACCAACGACTCCCTGGTGAACCGAGTAGCGCTGGCACCGCATAACTGCCCGCCGCCAACATAAAGGTCATAATGCAGCCGGTTGCAATACCGGGCTTAGCGTGAGGAATCACCACTCGCCAATGAGTACGGATCCAACCTGCTCCTAAATTACGCGCCGCTTTGATTTGATTTGTATCTAAGCTTTCGATGGCATTATAAATAGGAAAAATCATAAACAGGATATAGGCGTACACCATACCGATTAAAACGGCACCATCACCCGATAAAAATCGAATCGGACGATCAATAAACCCTAACCCCAGCAGTAACGCATTTAATGGGCCCTTATAGGCCAAAATAATGTACCAAGAAAACGTTCGTAGGATTTCGTTAATCCAAAAAGGAATAATCAATAGGAGCAAGCATAAAGCGGCCTTTTGCGGCGTTGCTACCTTGGCAAGATAAAATGCAATGGGATAGCTAACTAATAAAGTGAGCGAAGCAACCAACACACTCGACCAAATTGTTTTAAAGAAGATGGTTAAATGTATCTTGTTGTTAAACAACGTTTCATAATTGACCAGAGAATAGGTATCTTCTGGGCCTCCAATATCAGCAGGCAATAAATTTGGACGAAATGAATAATCGACCATAAGCAGTTGCGGTAAAATCACCAAGGCAATAATCCAAATAGCAATTATGCCGAGAATACCAACGGCAAGGCCACTACCAAACCGTGCTTTGAGCTGACTAAACATGATCCTCTCCTGCAATGACAATGGCATCTTGCTCACTATAAGAAAGACTAACAGGCGTTCCTTTCTTCAAGGATTCCGAATATTGATGTGTCGCAAGCTGAATAGACAACGCTTGATCCGCCGGTGTACTTGCGTTCAACGTCAAATACGCGCCTTCAAAGTTCACTTCATTTATACTGGCTTTTAATGTATGCATCCCATCTTCTGCCTGCAGTCTGAAATGCTCAGGACGAACAAATAAAGTCGCATCACTGCCAATCGCTAAATCACCTTGAGCGCGTCCTGCTAATTTGCCTAACGGCCCGCAGTCTAGGACAACGAAATTAGGGTTGCTATCAATTACCTTGCCTCGGATACCATTATTTTCTCCCACAAAGGAGGCGACAAAAGCCGTTTTAGGGTCACGGTAAAGAGTAATGGGATCGGCAACTTGCTGTATTTGTCCAGCAGACATAACCGCGACTCGATCCGACATTGTCAACGCTTCACCTTGGTCATGAGTAATATAAATAAAGGTAATGCCTGTTTTACGCTGAATTTCTTTCAACTCTAGACGCATATGCTGACGCAGCTTTAAATCAAGTGCAGATAACGGCTCATCAAGTAGTAACACTTGTGGTTCAACGGCCAACGCGCGGGCAATCGCAATACGTTGCTTTTGACCACCAGATAACTCTGATATTTTTTTCGCACCACTGTCTTCCAATGCCACCAACTCAAGTAATCGGTCAGAAGCTTTTTTGCGCTCACTTTTCGAAACGCCGCGAACCTCTAAGCCAAATTCTATATTTTCAGCCACAGTCATAAGAGGAAAAAGTGCGAGATTTTGAAAAATCATCGAAGTCGGGCGTTTATTGGCTGGCACACCACGCATACTTTGGCCACCAATTTTAACATCACCTTCCGTAGGATCTAAAAAACCACTGATCATGTTCAAGATAGTTGTTTTGCCACAACCGGACGGGCCTAAGAAACTAAAAAATTCACCCGATTCTATTTTTAAGTCAGTTTTCTGGATGGCAGTAAAATCGCCAAATTGCATAACGGTATTATCTAAATGAACACTACTATCCATATTTCTCTCACTAATTATTTTTTCTCGATACAAAAAGCCCCTTGTTCAAAAATCACAAGGGGCTTTCGAGGTTCTATTTATGCTGACAAGTAACGGTCTTGGTATTCGTTACGAAGCGCAACATACCAAGGTTCTTGAATTGGCCACCACCAAAGATTAGCAAGATCTTGCTTGCTGTAAGAATCTTGAAAGAACTGTTTCGTTGCTGCAGGCAATAATGCATCGGCACCTTTAGCGGTTGAGTTATAGCCCGTCGCTTTTACAAACATGGCACCCGCTTCTGGCGTATAATACCAATTAATAAACTCATACACTGAATCAGTATTGTTGGCATTTTTAGGAATAACAAAACCTTCCATCCAAGCCAATGCACCTTCTTTGGGCGCACCGTAAGCAATAGGCTCACCTTCTGTTTTAAGTTTGAATGCAGTGCTGTCCCAAGTTTGACCAATAACGGCACCATTGGTACGGAATGCTCCTTGCGCTTCATTCTCTGTAGACCAAAACTGAGCAATAGAGCTCTTATGTTCAGCAGCTACTTTTAGAATGACTTCAAAGTTCGCACGCATCGCTTTTTCAGTTTTATAAGAGTCAAGTAGTGGGAAAGGAAGCTTACCAGCTTTCTCCAACCACAAGCCGATTCCAACCAAAGCCGAATGTCCACGCACTGTAACGCCACCAGCATTTTCAGGCTTCCACAAGTCACCGTAGCTTAGGCTTTTAGGGTTAACACTCGCATCTTGAGTGTTATAAGCTATGGCTTCCGTCCCCCAATCGGATGGCGCAAAATAACGCTTACCGTTTACAATTCCCCCTACATCTGAACCAGCAAGAGCACTTTCTAAACAGCCGCCCCAGTTCACTCGTTTCACATCAAGTGGCTGAATCAAATCATAGTCAACATAACCAGGAACACGGTCAACGGTTGGCATAATGATATCGAAACCTGTTCCATCCGTAGCACGCAAAGAGTTCATCAACTCATCGTTTGTACCGTAGGGAGTAAACGTGGCATTGATGCCTGTTTTTGCTTTAAAGTCGGATAACATTTCATCGGTAATGTAACCAGCCCACGCATAAATACGCAGCTCTTTATTAGCAGCAATGGCTTGATTAATTGAAAACGGGGTAGCGGCAACAGCACCTGCAACAGAGGCGCCTTTCACGAATTGACGACGGGAAAGGGTCATTTTTGAGCTCCTTAAGCTTTAAGTCATTGTTTTATTATTTCATTAGAGAAGCGTCTCAACGCTTCAAACACACTTTTATTAAACGCTTGTTTAATATCTTTTTCAATTTAATACAAAATAATGACGAAAAAGTGACCATGGAAGATATTTTTTCGAAATGGCTAAGCTAATCTCTAACATTGTCGTTAATGGTCAATTTATTGGTGATTTTAGGTGTTTTAAATTCTGTCTCACGCAAACCCTATCACCCCCCTTTCTTGTCACATTTTTGTCACACACACAGATTAAAGTAGTCCAACCCGTAACATTATGTGAATAAAGTAGGTTCTTGATTGAAAATTTCCCATGTAACACGAACGACGACAATAAGTTATTTAGTGATTGCAGTTATGCTTATTGTCTTACTGCTTTGGAGCTTAATGAAATTTCGTAGCGCCTTTGAGCAAAGCGACACTTATACGCAAGTGTGGGAGTACTCATCTATCGACTTAAAACAACAAATCGAAGGCTATTTATCTTCAGGGGAGGCCTCTGCCTTACAGACAGCAGAAGGGTTTATTCAACAGCAAATCCGCCCAGCACTCAGCACCTTGCCAAACTCGATTAAAAACCCCATAAATGAACAGCTGATTGAAATCGAGAAAAGTCTTCAATCCGATGTAAGAGCCGCCGGAAAATTATCTGGCAGCCCTTTTGCACTAATCGAAAACAACGAGCGCCAAACCCTGCTGTCTTTAGATTCCTTAGCTGACAAAGTACAGTTGCTTCAAGCAAAAAACAATTTACAAACTGCTGCACCTTATATCGCAAGCCAAGCCTTTTTATATGCTGACCTTGCTCATGTAAACAGTGCTAAAAACGATTATTTAGCCAACAACACACCAGACAATTATCAACGCCTAAAACAGTCTGTTTTAACCTTTCAATCTCACATCAAAGAGTTTAGCAACCTGCCTATACTTGTATTAGATGAAGAGCAAAACACAGACACAGCCGATGACTTATCCTCCTTAATGGGATGGGCGAATGAATCAGAAATCAATGATGAGGCAACCGACCCTCTAGAAGAAACCAAAAGCGAACTCCGTACTTGGTCTAGCCGCTATTTAAAAGACGTTGACTCTAGTCTCGCAAGTATTCAACAAGCCATTGAAGCACAAAATCGGATACGTACATTGATCAGCCAGCTTGAAAATATTTTAAAGGCTGGCACTCAGGACATTCAAAAAAGCGCTCAAACCACTCAAGAGCAGACACTACTGGCCTTTTCTATATTTGTTATTCTGATGGTATTGACCACTATCTTGGTACATGTTTTTCAAAATAAAGTCGTCGTAAAAAGCGCCAAAGATTTATACATTGCCGTCAAAGAATTAGTCGAGCACCAAAATATCAACACGCTCAAAGTAGGAAAAAACAAAAATGAGCTCTCTGACGTAGCGCATTACCTAAACCGTTATTTAGAGCAAATAGCGGTTCAGCGACAACAAAGAGACACCGAGCTCAACAACATTTCGATTTCACTCAACGACATGTTGAACGCCTTTGGGCAAGTGCACGAACTAAGTACCGCCTCGAACCGAGAATTAGACAGCACTCTAAAAATGTCCAACCACATCGAAGTGCTGGCGAACAAGGCTGAAGTCCGAGCACGTGAGGTAGAGACCTACGCAATAGAAACAAATACCGCCATGACACACAGCGTCGGTCAAGCCGCATCACTGGCTGTGGCCAACCAAACCACCGTTGAGAGATTAAACAGTAGTAAGAAGTCTTTACTGAATCTAGAGTCGTCCGTGTCTAGTGCTACCTCAATTGTTAGCGGCATCAGAGATATTTCAGAGCAAACTAACTTACTGGCTTTAAACGCAGCCATTGAAGCCGCACGAGCGGGAGAACATGGGCGAGGTTTTGCCGTTGTCGCATCGGAAGTTCGAACACTATCGAGTCGAACACAACAATCATTAGAAGAAATCACTGAAATTTTTGCCCTTCTCTCCTCCGCCACCAGCAAACTTAAAAACAACCTAGAGCTTATTGAAAGCGCCTCGACAGAACAGATAAGCTTAACTCAAACATTGGGGCAATCTGCTCAAGAGGTGCTTGAAAAGTCTAAGCAATCTACTCAGCTCGCAAAAAAATCAACTGGCTATGCTGCGGAGCAAAAACTTGGCATGAGTGACCTTAATGACGCTGTCGTCAAAGTGAGGGAGCAAGCCAATGAGTCTGAAGAGTTTATGTCTAAAGTGACAGATAGTATCAAGCAAAAAATTCAAGACATCACCACAACGCTGGGTATCAAATAACGATTAAAGACGATGGGCGATACAAAAGGTAAAGACAAAAAAATCCAGCTTACGCTGGATTTTTTACATCATAAGCTCACAGCACAAGCTTAAAACAAAACACGAGCTTTAACTGTTCCTTCAACTTCTTTGACTTTCTCAAGAGCCAATTCACCTTCTTCTGCATCAACATCCATCACCATATAGCCAAGTTTCTCCGTGGTACGAAGATACTGGCCTGTAATGTTAATGTTATGTTCAGAGAAAATAGCGTTGATCTTAGACAGTACACCAGGACGGTTCTCGTGAATGTGCAAGATACGATGATTGTCTGCTTGAGCAGGCAATGCCACTTCAGGGAAGTTAACCGCAGCCGTTGTGGTACCCACATCAGAGTATTTAATCAGTTTATCAGCCACTTCAACACCGATGTTCTCTTGCGCTTCCATGGTGCTACCACCAACATGAGGCGTTAGAATCACATTGTCTAAACCGCGCAATGGAGAAACGAACTCTTCGTCATTACCTTTTGGCTCAACAGGAAACACATCGACCGCTGCGCCGCCTAGATTTCCAGATTTAATGGCGTCAGCCACCGCATCAAGATCCGCAACCGTGCCACGAGAAGCGTTAATGAAGATAGAACCTTTCTTCATTTGAGACACTTCTTTCGCGCCGATCATCATTTTAGTCGAGTTGGTTTCTGGCACATGCAGACTGATAATATCGCTGGTAGACAACAATTCTTTCAGGCTTTTGATTTGGCGCGCATTACCCAAAGGCAATTTAGTAACAATGTCGTAAAAGCAAACGTCCATGCCTAGAGATTCTGCTAGTACGCTCAACTGTGTACCGATGCTGCCATAACCAATAATACCTAAACGCTTACCACGAGTCTCATAAGAACCGACGGCAGATTTAATCCAGCCACCACGATGACACGCTGCATTTTTTGCAGGAATACCTCGAAGCAATAGAATCAATTGACCAAGCACTAACTCTGCTACGCTACGCGTATTCGAGAACGGTGCATTGAAGACAACGATGCCTTTTGCACTTGCTGCGTCTAAATTAACTTGGTTAGTACCAATGCAGAAACAACCAATAGCAACCAATTTATTGGCATGTTCTAACACCTTCTCGGTTAATTGAGTACGAGATCGAATGCCAATAAAATGCGCTTCCGCGATTTTTTCGATCAATTCATCCTCTGCTAATGCGGTTTTATGATACTCAATGTTGCTATAGCCTGCGTCATGCAATGCATCCAGTGCAGATTGATGAACGCCTTCTAATAACAAGATTTTGATTTTGTCTTTGTCTAGTGAGTTACTACTCATGGCTCGTTCGACTTCTCTATGGTGGTGGGGGAAAAAGTTGACGTATGTTAACACAAATAAAGCGCTTACCTTAATGCCGATAAGGGAATGTCTTTCATTATGACAAGAGGAACGTTCATAGAGAAACCGTAAATAACGGCCTCTCTATGCGAGTATTTTTAGACGGGTTGTTTTCTCTGTAAATACACACCTGTTTCTACATGATGAGTATAGGGAAACTGATCAAACATGGCGAAACGCACTACTTCATGTGTACTCGACAATGACTCTAAGTTTGACTTCAGTGTTTCAGGGTTACATGAAATATAAAGAATGGAATCTATCTTGCGAATCAATTCAACCGTTGCGTCATCCAAACCTGCACGAGGTGGATCAACCAGCACAACAGAAGGGGTAAGTTCACTAACACCCGCTTGAACAAGGCCCTTTGGCAACTCAACATCACCGTTTAACGCGGCAGAAACGTCTTCACTGGCCATTTTGACCACTTGAACATTATGCATGCCGTTAATCGCAATGTTTAACTGTGCCGAGTTAACCGAGACTTTTGAAATTTCCGTCGCCACCACGCGGTCAAAACGTCGAGCCAGAGGAATGGAAAAATTACCATTACCACAATACATTTCTAACAAATCGCCTGACGCTTCTTTTGTTACGTCCAATGCCCATTCCAACATTTTTTCACTGATGCTGGCATTAGGCTGAGTGAAGCTATTTTCTACCTGCTGATAATGAAATTTTTGGCCATGTACGGTCAAGGTTTCCATGACAAAATCACGGGTCAAAATTTGCTTTTTCTTACGACTACGACCAATAAAATGGCAAGCCGGAAACGCGTCATTAAGCTGCTGTGCGGCGGCATTCCACTCATCATCAATCGGCTTATGATAAAGCAAGCTAATCAAAGCTTCTCCTGTAGTGGTCGTTAAAAAATCGACCTGGAAAAGTTTATGTCGCAATATCGGCGTATCTCGTACTGCATCAATCAATTTTGGCATCAACTCATTAATAAGATGAGAAGCAGCAAGAAACTGATCGGTACGAATTGGGGTTCTAGGATCCGCAGGATCAAACATCGCATAATATAAGTCATCGCCTTCATGCCAAATTCGAAACTCAGCGCGCATACGATAGTGAGAAGGCTGGCTCGCGTATACTTCCATCTCAGGCAATGACAAACTCACCATTAATTTGGCTAATTCAGCTTGCTTATCTTGCAGCTGCTTTTCATACATTTCTGGTTGGATTTGATCCGGTCTCATGACTCATTCTCTTAAAAGCGATAGGAACTAGCTAGCTTAAAAACAATTGGCACTAGTTATCTTTAAGCGCGGCATTATACGAGTTCCCTCTTCACAAATCTAATGACCCAAATAAATGAAGTAAACCGAATTAATGAAGATATTGAGGTCCCAGTAGAATAGCGAGCGATAATGTCAGCGAAAACGTACCGTCGTAGTCGTCTTCTTCTTCATGGGTAAACTGAGGCGTCACCTGACCAATAAGCCAATCTTTGTAGAGAAGACGCTCATATTGAATGTTATATAAAAAACTGTCTGGCTCAATAGACTGCTCGCCTGATTGAAGAAAGCTCAATTGATACGCCATCCGATTTTTTTCATTCAATGAATGCTGAATAATAAAATTTTCACGGACATAAAATAGCCCTTCTTTATCAAGCCAAGTTACGCCAAAGTCTGTACTGAAATTCAAAGTAGGGCTCGTAGCGTAACCTAAACCTAGGCCATAACGTGCGCCAATGCCTTTAGAATAATAAGCAAATGCTTCTTGATTTTGCCACCAATTCCACGATCCAGTAACGTCACTCTGTTTAAGGCGTAATCGTAAAAATGGATCAAGAGGAAAGTCTACTTTTATACCAGCATCAAGATCTAACCCTATGTCTTCTTGTATATAACGCACAGCAGCCGAGATATTCGATTTCAAGGCAGAATTTACAATGCCATTTTGTTGAGACGATTCGCCTCGCAAACTTTCAGGTGCCAAAGAGTCAGGTTCAGACTCGATGATTAAGCGTAATCTATCTTGAGTATTTGGCAATTTAAGCCTAGTACGAAAATCAAAAAAGCCAGAACGGTCACTTCCACTTAATACCGTGCCAAATCGCACGTCTAAATAACTATCTGAAGGTTGGCTGCGTTCAGTTCCGGATAAAAAGGAATCTATATTTGTCGACCAACTGCCAATTGTTTTTGAAACCGTCTCATGTGAACTCAACCACCAAGAAGGTTCAGTATTTTTTCCTACCTGCTCACTGTTTTCAAATTGAGCAACCGTATTACTAACCTCCTCTTCAGCAGAAGAAACGGGCAAGGAGCAAAAAGCAGCCAAACAAAGCATTGCAAAACGCCCCTTGCTTACGAACATAACTTAGTAGCCTTTAAGCATTTGCTGAATCATCAGAGATGAATTTTCCGCCGCAACTTGAAGATACTCCTCAAAACTCTGAGAAGACTCCTTACCCGCGATATCAGACAATGAACGCACCACAACAAAAGGCGTTCCAAACTTGAAACACACCTGCGCAACAGCAGCGGCTTCCATTTCGACCGCCACAAGTTCAGGAAAAATAGCTCTAACCGCTTCCACTCGAACAGGATCATTCATAAAACTATCCCCTGTTCCAATCAAACCAACTTTGGCTTGTACTTGAGTCACGGTCTGTAAGGCTTTTTTCGCCTGATTCACTAAATCTGTGTTCGCTGCATACGTCGCAGGCATGTTTGGAACCTGCCCCATCACATAACCAAACGCAGTGACATCCACATCATGATGAACCACTTGATCCGAAATCACGACATCTCCAACTTGTAAATCAACATCAAAGCCACCAGCAGAACCAATGTTTATCACATATTCTGGCTGGAACTGAGAAAGCAACAAAGTAGTCGACACAGCCGCATTTACCTTACCAATACCGGATTTAAGCAAAACCACTTCTTTGCCTTCAAAAGATCCAACAAAAAAATCACAACCTGCAATGGTCTGTTCACGAACATCTGTCATCCACGCTTTGATGACGGCCACTTCTTCGTCCATGGCGCCAATTAACCCGATTACGCTCATTCATTGCTCCTAATATTTGCATTATTATGCATAACGTCTTGTGTAAATAACCGTATTTGATCGCCAGAATAAGGCAAGGCCATCTCGAAAAGGGCCACATTATCCGGCATTTCCGGCCACCTTTGTACCGAAAAAAACCGTACCTTTGGAAAAGCGGCCTGAATCGACAATAAAAGGGTCTCTGGCTGAGGCACCAACAACACAACAACCGCATCAGGGTGGTACGACAAAACGACATAATAGTTAGATAAGTCCACTAGCCATTGCGTCGTAATGCCATAGTTTTCTAACTCTGTATACCAGATTGCTTTGGTGACACGACTTCCACCCACCATTACCCAAGACTCATATTGCCCATTAGAGTATGTAGGAACAACCCCCTCCAATGCGCATGCTTTTACCAATATTTGATGCAGGCTATAATCAAAAGAACATCCCATTAGGGTAAAAACATGCGGATCGGCTTTGACCGGCAATGTGCTATTTAACCAAACGATTGGAAGCTGATCTCGATTGTATTTTAGTTTCAGCGCCTGGGTCATATCCGACTGCGCATCCACATCGCTATCACACCCAATCAAGACAGCATCGAATTTCTTGACGGCACTAGACTGAGTGAAAAAACTGTCCGTTGAAATATATTCTTCAACCTGTAAACCTAACCTCTCTAGAGCTTCCTTTACCGCTTCTGCATTTGAGTAGTCATTCGACACCCAGGCCACCACATGATTTGGTGCTAACGGCTTGAACTCGTCTTTAGACTCAGACTCTTCAATTATTAAATTAAGTTGTAATGCATTATTTTGTAAGGTCTTTTGCTGGCCACCAAGGTGAGCTAGTAACATATTAACCATCCAGCAAAAAAGAGGCCTGAAAGCCATATCGTTCATTGCTATCATTTCAAGTCCAGAGTCATCAAAACGAACCGTTAGACGACGCTCAGCCATATCGTTCGACATGACCATCATAAATAAAACACGCACCAGACCTCTAAAACTCGCATCCACTGCAACAACCCTTGCTCCAGTCATTACTGAGCAATCCAATTGTACTCGATTTGCTTCTACGCCCATCGCTACCATAACTCGAGCACTTTCCTGACAAAAAACATCTCCTATCGGGAGATAAGACACATCGCTTTCTACCGTGCTAATTTCGTCTAATACTGATACCAACAACGCAATCCAGCCCTGTAAATGCGTTGTGTTTGTATGGCTAGGTAGCATGGAAAGGTACGTCAGCTCATTTAATATGGCATCCGTGTCCACCTTCTTTTGCACAACGGATGATAGTGGCTGTAACTGCTCAAGTTGCCACGTTAGACTGGTTTCTTGGGTAACATTTTGACCTACTAATAATAAGCCTCGATAAGTACTCTCATTTTGAAATGAATAGGCCTGCCATTGATATATCCGCCCTAGATTATTAATGGTTAAGTCAAAATGAACACCAAGACCACCTTTTAACGCCTCTTGAATAGATTGATGACAAGAAATAGGCATAAAATCAAAAAGGGTTCGTGCTCTATCTGAGTCAGGAAAAATACGCTTAGCTTCTGTATTGATAAGCTCAACTTCCGCTACCTCGTTACAGAAAATGATGGCACTGTGTATCGATTCTGCAAGAAGCGTAAATCTACGTTCTTTGGCTTTAATAAAGGCCTTATATTGATTACTTTGCAGCTTAAAAGGTTGCAACTCGCTAAACGTCAACAAGTCCTCTTCAGGGCGATACGCTATGGCTTCAAGAGGATGGAAAAGTAACGTTTTCACTAAACGTGTCAAAAAGAAATAGAAGCACAATAAAACAAAACCAACCGCAACAATTAAGGGCAGTGCATTTGTTAACAGAGTAGAAGAAAATGCGTGTTTTTGAATAATATCGAGTTGTAGTTCTGACTGGACAGGCGAAACTAAAGGTAAACGCGAGCGTAATATCGAGCCAGATAAGTCCACACTGGCCTTATGCTCTTCTAACAAAACACGATCATTAACCTTGTCATAAATTTGTACGGCACTGACTTGAGCGCTTTCAAGTAGTTCATGTGCCAACGTTAAGTTGTCATTTAATGAAATAAAACCATACAAAAAACCAATATTCTCTTGCTCAGACGACAGTAATTTTTTTTTGTACATAAGCAAAATGGTACCGTCTTTTGTCATAATAGACGTCCACCTGTTGATAAGCCCTTCTCGCAATAGAGGTTGAAAATTTACTTTTGTAAATAAGCGCGCCCTCGGGTCCATTGAGTGCAGGCCATTTTTCCATTCGATATAAAAGAAATCTAAACCACCGAATAGCAATACCTCATGATGACTAAATAGCAAATCTAGTTCATGACCAGAGGTATAATCGCGTAAAGAAAGATCCTGCCCAATAAACTTCATTTCATCTTCAGCGCGAGCCAAATAGCCATTAAAAGCCTGTTCAACCACTCGATGCTTTAAAACCAAACCTTTTTCTGCAGCCGATTGATTCAAGGCTTCAATAAAATACAGAATCATCAAAGCAATGACTAAAAAGGCCACTCCGATCGATGCTAACACCCTTTTCCGTAGACGGCGCCGTAAACTAATACTTACTCTTGCCATAGTTCCACCGAGTAATGGTAGGCCTGCTGCACCATCAAACGAATACTTTCAGCGTCTAGCTCAGCAGGCATTAACGTAGAATGTGCGACATAAAGATTGGGCATATTCTTTCCTTCAAGGTCCATTTTAATTGCTTCTGCTAACGCGATAGATAGATCATCCTTCATAAAGAGAACGCTCACTTTCACCCGACGGCTTACCAGATCAGATATCCCATGCAAAGGTAGTCCCCACGAATTTGTTTGAATGTTTGGAGCGAGACTCTTTTCTTTTAGTGCGGCCACGACACCATCAGAAATATTCTGAGAGCAACTAAAAATAAAGTCTGATGGATCCTTTTTCAATAATGATTGGGCCGCCTCAAAAGCACTTTTTTTATTGTCTGAAACCACTCTAATGTGACTGATACGACGATTGTATTTCATCATTTCATTTAGAAATACATCGCAGCGTACATAGCCAAGATAGCCTGATGGTAAAACCAATGCTGAGATACTTGCGTCTGGAGGCAGCTGGCGATCGAGATAACTGGCAAGCATGATGGTTGCCTTTTTTTGATCAAAACCAATGTACATTAGAGGAGGGTGATTCATCCAATGAGCCAACGGCGAGGCAAAATCATAAAGAATCACCTTCGGAGCTTTACTGGTGCGTAAAAAGCGCTCTAAGAAGCGGCGCTGAACAAAGCCCAGCTCAGTCATCACAATATAATCAGGCTGAGCTTCTGCTATTTTGAAATAAGGCGTTATGTCGCTGCTATTCTGAGAGCTGCCAATGTAAGTATCAAGTCGATAATCGATTCCTAACTCTCGCATGCGTTTTTTAAATGACATTAACAACGATCTATTGTCTATAGCATTTATATCCCCAAATAATAGCAACGCAATACGCACCGCTCTTTTTTGAGGGACTCGAATTGGACTAGGAGGCGAGTTTACTACGGTTGTAAACTGTTCTGCCAAAGGCCCTTGCCTTGGACTAAGTTGATAAAAATCATAACTGTCCATCAGATCAAGCGACATGCTCGCTGCTTGTGCAGTGAAAGCGGAGCATCCTAGAAGAACAACCCACACGATAAAATAACGAAATCTGCGCATTACTGAGCCCGATTAAACATCATAGAAAGAATTATTCTAACCAAATTAACGAACTTTAGTGATAACAGGAACAAGAAAATACGATCAAGCAGAGAAAACATGCTTAGAATAGAATAAATAACGAAGAAATAAGAAGTTGTCGTAAATTTCAGACATAAAAAAAGCCGACATAAAGTCAGCTTTTTTTATAATTTGGTGCGGAAGGAGAGACTCGAACTCTCACGCCGTGAAGCACTGGAACCTAAATCCAGCGTGTCTACCAATTCCACCACTCCCGCAAGGAATGGCGAGCATTATAGGTAATTGAATCTTTCGGTCAATAGTTTTTTTACTTTTTTATTAAAAAACTTAAAAAGATATCTTTTTTCCTATTTTCGCTCGCCATCATTAAAGCGACATTCTTTTCAAACAACGCTTAAAAAGTGCGTCCACCTGAATATTCACCACGCTCATAACGCACAGCCATTTCTTCAAGATCCATAGTTTGGATACGGGAAGCTTGACCGGCAGAACCAAACGCTTCATAACGATCAATACAAACCGCCTTCATCGCCTTGATACTTTCTGTTAAATATTTACGTGGATCAAAGTTACCTTTGTGCTCAGCCAAACTACGACGAATAGCCCCTGTTGCCGCTAAACGTAAATCCGTATCAATATTGACCTTACGAACACCATAACGAATCGCTTTTACGATCTCGTCAATCGGTACACCATACGTCTCTGGAATTTCGCCACCGAATTGATTGATGATTTCTAACCAGTCTTGAGGTACAGAAGAAGAACCATGCAATACAATGTGAGTATTAGGTAACAATTCAACGATCTTCGCGATACGCTCGATATCAAGAATGTCACCCGTTGGTGGGCGTGTAAACTTGTACGCACCGTGGCTGGTACCAATCGCAACTGCCAAAGCATCGATACCTGTCGCATTAACAAAATCAACAGCTTCTTGTGGATCCGTTAACATTTGATCCATTGTCAAAATGCCTTCCGCGCCAACACCGTCTTCTTCGCCCGCTTCACCCGTTTCGAGTGAACCCAAAACGCCCAACTCTCCTTCCACAGACACACCACAAGCGTGAGCGAACTCAACCGTACGACGAGTCACATCCACATTGTAGTCATAACTAGCAGGGGTTTTGCCGTCAGCCATCAAGGAACCATCCATCATCACAGATGAGAAACCTAACTGGATTGAACGTTGGCAAATAGCTGGAGATGTACCATGATCCTGATGCATTACCACAGGGATATGTGGATAATCTTCAATGGCAGCTGAAATCAAGTGGCGCAAAAAATGCGAACCCGCATATTGTCGAGCTCCTGCCGACGCCTGCATGATAACAGGTGAATTCACTTCGTTAGCGGCTTCCATGATGGCTTTAACCTGCTCCATGTTGTTCACATTGAAGGCTGGTAAGCCATAGCTGTGCTCCGCGGCATGATCCAGCAGTTGACGCATACTAATTAAAGGCATAATAAATTTCCTCTGCAATTTTCTTATATTCTATTTATAACGGATTGAGTTAAGAGATTAAGCTCACTCGAATTTTTTATCACAACCTTGCTTATCACAGGTCATGTGGCTTACGCCTTATCGTTAGTATTCTATTCAACTACTGTCGAATAGGGCACTCTCTAGTTTTATGATCACCAGTGTCACTTTTTGTAGAACAACCATTCAACATTTAGTGAAACCAGTGATATTGGCTTTACGCCTTATTATTTAGAACAATCTTTGTCATTCTTTGATACTAATTTTGCGCGCGAGATTCCAACATCGCAACAGCTGGAAGCACTTTTCCTTCAACAAATTCTAGAAATGCGCCACCACCCGTTGATATATAAGACACTTGATCCGCAATATCATACTTATCAACCGCGGCCAATGTATCGCCACCACCGGCAATTGAAAAACCTTTACTGTTCGCAATGGCCATCGCTAATGCTTTGGTTCCACCGCCGAACTGATCAAACTCAAACACACCCACTGGACCGTTCCAGATAATCGTCTGGGATTTTTCAAGTAAAGCCGCAAAGGCAATCGCTGCTTTTGGCCCAATATCTAAAATCATGTCATCAGGAGCAACATCGGCAGCATTTTTAACGGTTGCTACCGCATCAGAAGCAAACGCTGTCGCAACGACAACATCTTCAGGTAGCGGAATACTGGTTTTCGCCATTAAGGCTTTAGCCTGCGGTATTAAATCTTTTTCGTACAACGATTTGCCAACAGGAAAACCCGCAGCGGCCAAGAAGGTATTCGCAATACCGCCACCCACAATCAATTGGTCAACCTTGTCAGATAAAGACTCAAGAACGATCAGTTTAGTCGATACTTTCGACCCGCCAACGATTGCCGCCATCGGGCGGGCAGGTTTTGCCAACGCTTTTTCTAACGCCTCTAACTCTGCTGACAATAATGGTCCTGCACAAGCGATGGGGGCGAACTTCGCCACGCCATGAGTTGACGCTTGTGCGCGGTGCGCGGTACCAAACGCATCCATCACAAACACATCGCACAACGCCGCCATTTTTCTAGATAAGGCATCGTCATCATTCGCTTCACCTAAATTAAAACGAACATTTTCAACCAAGACCAATTGACCCGATTCAACATCAACACCATCTAGCCAATCTTTGACAAGAGGAACGTCTTGCCCTAACAAACTCGCTAAATGTGTAGCAACAGGTTGAAGCGAGTAGGCGTCTTCGTACTGACCTTCTGTTGGACGACCAAGGTGAGACATCACCATGACTTTTGCGCCCGCCGCCAACGCCAATTTAATGGTTGGCAATGCGGCACGAATACGCGCATCGCTGGTTACTTTGCCGTTTTTTACTGGTACATTTAGGTCTTCACGAATTAACACTCGTTTATTCGTCAGATCTACGTTTTTCATATTAATTACCGTCATGTACGATGTCCTCGTCGTTTAACGTGCCAATGCACTAATCTAAATTCGATTGTTTAATCACACCCGCCCAATACGTCGCCACATCCAACATACGGTTAGCATAGCCCCATTCATTATCAAACCAGCACAGTAACTTCACCATACGCTGATCAATAACCTGAGTTTGCGTGCTGTCAATAATCACCGATCGTGGATCGTGGTTGAAATCCACAGAAGCATGCGCTTCTTTAGTAAATCCCATTAGGCCTGCGTATTTTGAGTTTGCCGCTTGCTCTAATTGCTGATTAATTTGTTCTACTGTCACGTCCCGCTCTGTGCGCAACACTAAATCGATAACGGAGACGTTCAAGGTCGGCACACGCACCGCGTTACAGCCCATTTTGCCTTCTAGTTCTGGCATCATGCGCGTAATCCCTTTCGCTAGCCCCGTATCCACCGGAATAATTGAGCTCAACGCGGCGCGCGTCAAACGTAAATCTTTCTTATGGTATCCATCAATAACAGGCTGATCATTCATTGCAGAATGAATCGTCTGAGTCATGCCATGCACCACACCAGAAAATTGCTTAATAATATCCAATACAGGAATCAAGCAATTCGTGGTACAAGACGCCGCCGAGACAATATCATGATGTGGCTGGATATCCTGATGATTAAAACCGTAGACAATCGTCGCGTCCACATCCGCCGCCGCCGGCTGAGAAAGTAACATCCTCGGCACCCCCGCATCCAAATACGCCTGCGCACCATAGCGATCAGAAAAACTCCCTGAGCACTCAATCACCATATCCAGCTCAAGAGACGCCCAATCCATTTCATCTGGTGTAGCACAGGAAAAACACAGGATCGCATCGTCATCGATGATCAGCGCGTTGTCTTTTGTGGATACAGGTTTAGGAAAGCGGCCATGCGTGGTGTCATAGCGCGTTAGATAACTGATTGTCTCGATGTCGGACAATTCATTAATAGCAACCACTTGAATGTGATCGCGGTAGCCGTTTTCATAAAGCGCTCGCAATACCGAACGACCTATTCGACCATAACCATTGATAGCGACTCGCAACATATTCCTACTACTTCATCGCAAAGAGAATGGTAAACACGTCACCACCCGCTTCCTTAATAAAAGAAAAAAGAGGCGTACACATTGCACACCTCTTTTCTTATCAAGCAACGCACTTACACTACTAAGATCTTCTCGGCAGTTTCGACAACATTTTCTACGGTAAAGCCGAAGTGTTTCAGAAGATCGCCACCAGGCGCAGACTCACCAAATGTGGTCATACCTACCATCGCGCCCTCAAACCCAACGTACTTGTACCAGTAGTCAGCATGCGCCGCTTCAATAGCAACACGTTTAGTCACGTTACTTGGCAGTACAGACGCTTTATACGCGGCATCTTGAGCATCAAACACATTAGTTGATGGCATAGACACAACACGCACCTTGTTACCTTTCGCTGTTAATGCTTCAGCAGACGCCATCGCTAAACCGATTTCAGAGCCGGTCGCGATCAAAATAAGATCTGCCGTACCAGCGCAATCCTGAAGGACATAACCGCCTTTGGCGACATTTGCTAACTGTTCAGCATCACGTGCTTGAGCTGGTAAACCTTGGCGAGAGAAGATCAATGACGTTGGACCGTCACGACGCTCTACCGCTGCTTTCCAAGCCACTGCAGTTTCTGCAGCATCACATGGACGCCAAACCATCATGTTTGGTGTCATGCGCAAGTTAGCCAATTGCTCAACAGGCTGATGCGTTGGCCCATCTTCACCCTGACCAATGGAGTCATGGGTATACACAAATACGTTTTGGATGCCCATCAACGCAGACATACGAACCGCATTACGTGCGTATTCCATGAACATCATGAAAGTCGCGCCGTAGTTGATAAAACCACCGTGCAAGGACGCACCATTCATGATGCCGCTCATACCAAATTCACGAACACCGTAATAAATGTAGTTGCCAGCAGGATCATCTTGAATGCCTTTTGAGCCAGACCATAGCGTCAAGTTAGAACCAGCAAGATCTGCAGAACCACCTAACAATTCAGGCAACATTGCACCAAAGAATCCGATCGCATTTTGTGATGCTTTACGGCTAGCGATGTTCTCGCCTTTGTCTTGGCTTTCTTGAACAAAGGCTTGTGCTTTGGCTTCAAAATCGGCAGGCAACTCGCCTTTAATCACACGACGTTCAAATTCTGCCGCCAACTCTGGGAAAGCCGCTTGATACGCTGCAAATTTCGCGTCCCATTCAACTTCACGAGCCGCGCCGTCTTCTTTCGCATCCCAACCAGAATATACATCAGCGGGGATTTCGAAAGGAGCATAAGGCCATTCAAGAAATTCACGCGCGGCAGCAATTTCAGCATCACCTAATGGTGCGCCGTGACAATCATGGCTACCAGACTTATTAGGTGAGCCAAAACCAATCACTGTTTTGCAGCAAATCAAAGTAGGCTTGCTAGTTTCTGCTTTCGCGGCTTCGATCGCCGCTTTAATTGCCACTGGATCGTGACCATCTACGTCTGCAATAACGTGCCAGCCGTAAGCTTCAAAGCGTTGTGGTGTGTTGTCTGTAAACCAGCCTTCAACATGACCATCGATAGAAATACCGTTGTCATCCCAAAAAGCGACCAATTTACCTAATTTCAATGTACCCGCTAATGAACAGACTTCGTGGGAAATGCCTTCCATCAAACAGCCATCGCCAAGGAAGCAATAAGTATTGTGGTCAACTACCGTATGACCTTCACGGTTAAACTGCGCGGCCAAGGTCTTCTCAGCAATGGCCATACCTACCGCGTTACTAACACCCGCGCCTAAAGGGCCCGTGGTGGTTTCTACGCCATCGGTGTAGCCGTATTCTGGGTGACCTGGTGTTTTAGAGTGAAGCTGGCGAAATTGTTTTAGCTCTTCAATTGGCAATTTATAGCCAGAAAGGTGTAAAAGAGAATAGATCAACATGGAGCCATGACCGTTAGACAATACAAAGCGGTCACGATCAACCCATTTAGAATTGTTCGGGTTATGCTTTAAAAAATCATTCCATAATACTTCAGCGATATCGGCCATACCCATTGGCGCGCCTGGGTGACCTGAATTAGCTTTTTGAACGGCATCCATACTTAATGCACGTATGGCGTTAGCGAGTTGTTTCCGAGACGGCATGGTTATTCCACTCCTGATAGCTTAACGAACAATGAAGGAACATTCTCTACAGGATGAAGTCAGCATGCAATGCTGGCCCCACCCTTTACACCCAAAGATTGAGCAAAGAAAATGAAATCACACAAGAATCTGTACCATCCTAACAAAAAAACGGCCTTTTGCCTCATTAAAATAGCCCTGTCGGGTTGATATTCGACCAGCTCTAGTTCATCATTCGACACACTATAAAAGCGTCGATTTGTCTCGGCTTGCGGGCGCTATATAAACTCAGCTAAACAGATACGCAAGAACCTGTTTAGCATTTTATGCAAAACAGGTTTTTTTATGCCTGTTTAGCGACTAACTCAGCTAAAGAGGAACACTCAACATGTCCGAATATTCTTTATTTACCTCAGAATCCGTGTCTGAAGGTCATCCAGATAAAATTGCAGACCAAGTATCTGACGCCATTCTAGACGCCATCCTAGCAAAAGACCCAGAAGCCCGTGTGGCGTGTGAAACCCTAGTAAAAACAGGCATGGTATTGGTGGCGGGTGAAGTGCGCACCAACGCTTGGGTCGACATCGAAGAGATAGCTCGCGGCGTTATCCGCGAAATTGGCTACAACAGTTCAGACATGGGATTCGATTGGGAGTCTTGTGCCGTGATGAACGCCATTGGTAAACAGTCGGCAGAAATCGCGATGGGCGTTGATGAAGCAGATGAACACGAACAAGGCGCAGGCGACCAAGGCTTAATGTTCGGTTTTGCGACCAATGAAACCGACGTGTTAATGCCTGCTCCGATTACTTATGCGCATCGCCTGGTTAAACGCCAAGCCGAAGTCCGCAAAAATGGCACATTAGACTTTCTTCGCCCAGACGCGAAAAGCCAAGTCACGTTCCGCTACGATGAAAACGGTAAGCCTTGCGCGATTGATGCGGTTGTTTTGTCAACGCAGCACAGCAAATCGATAAAACAAGCTGACCTTCGTGAAGCGGTAATGGAAGAAATCATCAAACCCGTTCTTCCAGCTGAATGGTTATCAAAAGACACCAAATATTTCATCAACCCAACGGGACAATTCATCATTGGTGGACCAGTGGGCGATTGTGGTTTAACCGGTCGTAAAATCATTGTTGATACTTACGGCGGCATGGCACGCCATGGCGGCGGCGCTTTCTCTGGTAAAGACCCATCTAAGGTTGATCGTTCTGCGGCTTACGCCGGTCGCTATGTGGCGAAAAATATCGTTGCCGCTGGTCTTGCAGACAAATGTGAAATCCAGATTTCCTACGCCATTGGTGTAGCAGAGCCAACATCGATTAGCATTAATACTTTCGGTACTGGCAAAGTAAGCGATACAGTTATCTCACAATTGGTTCGCGAGCACTTTGAATTACGCCCAGCGGGTTTAATAAAAATGCTCGATCTAAAACGTCCAATTTATCTGCCAACGGCGGCTTACGGGCACTTTGGTCGCGAAGACGAGAATTTCACTTGGGAAAAAACAGACAAAGCAGACGCATTACGTAAAGCCGCTGGTTTATAATTTTCTGATTTTCCGTTATAAAGCCTTCTTCTGTATAACTCTCTTTATAAGAGTGACGTTGCAGAAGAAGGCTTTTTTATTTCTACCTCTTTTTCAAACAATAGGAAACATAGGATAAGTATGCGTATTCCAAGAATTTTTATCGATACAGAACTCAATGAGAATACGACCCTTGCCCTACCTGATTCGTCATTTCAGCATTTATGCAAAGTGCTACGATTAAAGTCAGATCATCCTATTAGAGTCTTTAACGGCAAAGGAGGTCAGTTTAATGCCACCTTATGTGATGTAGAGAAACGTAGCGCAAACATCCGTATTGCCGGCTTTGAAGCACTGAATAATGAATCACCAATACAAGTTACCATCGGGCAAACATTATCCCGAGGCGAGCGAATGGACTATGCTATTCAAAAAGCAGTCGAAGCTGGCGTCTACGCCATTCAGCCACTGTTCAGTGAACGCTGTGAAGTTAAATTACAAGACAGCCGAGCCGAGAAGCGCTTACAGCATTGGCAGCAAGTAGCAATTAGCGCAACGGAACAATGTGGTCGAGGTATTGTCCCTATTGTCTGTGCGCCATTAGAATTGAGCTATTGGATCGTGAATTGTAATGAAATGTTAAAGCTAACATTGCATCATCACAGTGCAAAACCCATTCGCTACTTTGAACGCCCAACAAACAACAGAGTTTGTTTACTCATAGGACCTGAAGGTGGTTTAAGCAGTGATGAAGTCCAACTCGCTGAAAACAATGGTTTTAATGCTATTTCTTTAGGCCCAAGAGTACTAAGAACTGAAACCGCTCCTGTGGTTGCTCTTAGTGTTATTAATACTTTGTGGGGCGATATTTAATCGTATTAATATAAAAGCCCAATGTAGAGATCACTAACAGAATCGCTACATATTCACGGCATAAATAGCGTTAAGATTTGAGCTGAACATATTAAAGGACAAATGATCGCATGTTTTACCGAATAGTTATGATTTGCACGGTTTATACAGGGACGCTTTTTTTACCGGCAACCGCACAAGCAATCTCTCTTGAAGAGGCAACGTATACCGCAATAGAAAACAGCCCTACCGTTAGACAATCTATTGCAGAATACCGCGAGTTTAAAGAAAACACTGAGTTAGCTCGTCGTTCCGGCTATTACCCAAGCGCGGACATCTCCGCTGGGATAGGACACGAAACCACCTACGCGGACAACGCTACCTCGGAAGACATCGACCTGACTCGCCGAGAGTTAACACTGTCGCTTAATCAGCCTCTTTTCAATGGCTTTTCGACACAAAACGAAGTGGAACGACTGTCCAGTGAAGCAGAAGCCCAGCGCTGGGCTGCGCTGATTGCAGTAGAAAATACCGCACTCGAAGTCGCTCAAGTTTACGCCAACATTTTACGATACCGTGAACTCGTTACTCTTGCCGAACTGAACTTAAAAACACACGAACGCATTTACGGGCAAATCAAACTAAAAAGTGATTCTGGCATTGGACGTCAATCAGACCTGAGCCAAATAACCGCTCGTCTTGCTAAGGCGCACGCGAATCACTTCGCGGCAATCAACAACCTGACAGATGCGGAAAGTAACTATTACAATATCGTTGGAGAGTTTCCACCTAAAAATCTCATTTACCCCGTACCTGATAATGACTTGCTGCCAAAGGATCTGGATTCTGCCATCAATGAAGCACTGAAGAAAAACCCAGCAATCGAAGGAGCATATTGGGATGTTGCCGCAACAGAAAGTCTCCAAAAAATCACCGATGCTGACAACTACCCTAGCGTGAACTTTGTCGTAGAGCGGACATGGAATAATAATATAGACGGTAGCGAAGGCCCAAGCGAAGACTTGCTCGCTATGGTGCGCCTAAACTATAACCTGTACAGCGGTGGTGCACACAAACGTAAAAAAGAAGTCGCAGTTCAGAAAAATGTTCAAGCAACAGAAATACGACGTCAAACCATTAGAGACACAGAACTCACCGTTCGACTGTCATGGGCGGCTTTTGAAGCCACTAATGGCCAGAAAGAACACATCCGACAATATGTTATTGCTACGAAAGAGTCTCAAATAGCGTATGAAAAACAATTTCGCCTAGGGCGTCGTACACTGTTAGACGTACTTGATAGTGAAAATGAGCTGTTCCAAGCTCGCCAAGACTACGTAAATGCAGACTATGATGAACTCTTCTCTGAATTTCGTCTCTTTAATGCAAAAGGTGAGCTGATGCGTGCCTTTCGTATTTATCGCCCTCAGTTGCTTGGTTTTAATGATGAGTTTGATAAAAAACAAGCACCACCGACGGGTCGCCCAAGCGCCGTTGATGAGCTAAAAGCGGCTGAAAATACGATACAAGAGGATTCCTCTACATCACCTCAAACTCCACCAACAAATAGCACTAAGAACACACAAGAAAGTGAGCTTTTTCTTGATGCCGGTGGCAATGCAGGAAGTTGGTAATTATTAAAAAAGCGCAGCATACTTTGAAAACACACATTATTGGGCACCATTTTATAACCAAATAACCAATGATTTTACTTTTAAAAACAAGCCAGCGTCGTCATTTAAAAAATGCTTACGCTGGTGAACTTTTACATTCAAGCCATCTCGCTCAGTATTCTTGTTCGCCAAGGTAACTATCTGCACGTCATGGGTGTTTTTTCTTCTCAGCGCCCCCATATTTCTATAGCATCAATATCTATTAACAGACGTTTCAACGCACTAAAACGTTGCTTTCGCTTTAGGAACCACTCTATGACTATCAAGCTCGGCATTGTAATGGATCCAATTTCATCCATTAACTACAAAAAAGACACGTCACTCGCCATGCTATGGGCTGCGGCCGAAAAGGGCTGGCAACTTATTTACATGGAGCAAAAAGACTTATTTCTAGACAATGGCAAAGCGTATGCCATGACTCGCCCACTGAATGTTCATAAAGACCCGGCTCATTTTTATGATCTAGGTGAAGAAAGCAAAATGCCATTAGGCGAGCTGGATGTGATCTTAATGCGAAAAGATCCGCCATTTGATAGCGAATTCGTCTACAGCACCATGATTTTGGAACAAGCAGAAAGAGACGGCGCTCTTGTTGTCAACAATCCCAAAAGCTTACGCGACTGCAATGAAAAGCTTTTTGCCACTCAATTTCCACAATGCTGTCCTCCGGTATTGGTTACCCGACGCGCCGATTTACTGAAAAGCTTTCATAAAGAACACGGCGATGTGATCTTTAAACCACTAGATGGCATGGGTGGTACGTCTATTTTCCGCATTAAACCTGACGATTCAAATGTTAGCGTTATTATTGAAACATTAACAAACATGGGCGTAGAGCAAATTATGGCGCAAAAGTTTATCCCTGAAATAAAACAAGGCGATAAACGTATTCTCGTTGTGAATGGGGAGCCTGTACCTTTTGCGCTGGCACGAATTCCAGCATCAGGCGAGACCAGAGGAAACCTAGCCGCAGGCGGTCGTGGGGAAGGCCGACCACTAACCGATCGTGACCGTTGGATTTGTGATCAAGTTATCCCATCACTAAAAGAGAAAGGATTAATGTTTGTCGGCTTAGACGTGATCGGTGATTATCTCACCGAAATCAATGTGACAAGCCCAACCTGTGTCCGTGAATTAGACACTCAATTTGGCTTAAATATCGCCATGACATTGATAGAAGCCATAGAAAAGCGTCTTCAGTAATATCAGCATGCGAACAATAGACAAGTTTTCTGTCGCACTCTTCATCGCCATTAGCGCTCATGTGCTAATGGTGATGCTGATTGGCTTCGACTTTGAACTACCAGCGCCTAAGCCAAAAACGCTTGAAGTGACCTTGGTTCAACATACAACGAAAGCACCAAAGGATGCTGACTTCATTGCCCAAGCAAATCAACAAGCAAGCGGAACTGAGCTGCGTAAGAAAAAGCTTACCACCACAGAAAACTCACGTTTTTTATCGGATACGATTCAAGAAATTTCGCCACCCGTGCAACCACAATTGGCTTCTGCAGAACCGATTGACGAGCCAAGCTTATTAGCCACAAAAAACCAAAAAGCCGTCTTTGAAATAGCCAAGGAATCAGAGAAAGAACCCAAAACCCTTGAAGAACAATTTCGTGGTGAAACACAAATTCCGAGTCATCTATCTAATGATATTGCGACTCTAGAGGCCTTACTCGACCAACAACGTCAATCCTATGCAAAACGCCCAAGAATACGACGACTCACCTCAGTTTCAGCCAAAGCAGCTATGGACGCTCAATACCTAGATGATTGGCGGCGGAGAATCGAACGCATTGGCAACATACACTACCCAGAAGAAGCGAAGCGCAACCACCTCTATGGAGAGCTGCGCTTAGCCGTTATTTTACTGCCTAATGGCCATGTGGATGATATTGAAGTACTTCACTCCTCAGGCGTTAGAGTATTAGATGATGCCGCCATGCGAATCGTTCGTTTAGCCGAACCTTTTCAAGTTTTTCCAACGGAGTTAAAAAAAGAAGTGGATCAACTGGAAATCATTCGCACATGGCGATTTGTTACTGGCGACCAATTACAAAGCCAATGACCTCGAAGCAAGCCTATTCATCATAAAGCACAGCCACAAAAAAGCCCTCCGAAGAGGGCTTAATCGTCGTTACTAACAGGCGGTTAATTAAGCATCAATCAAATTGACCATCGCCCATTGCAAGACGTATTTTTTTCATTGCGTTCTTTTCAAGTTGTCGAATACGTTCTGCTGACACTCCGTATTCATCGGCCAACTCATGTAAGGTTGATTTCGCATCAGACAACCAGCGCTGGACAAGAATATTACGGCTGCGTTCATCAAGATCAGACATAGCCACTTCGAGTCGCTGATTCGAGTCTTCTTCCCAGTTACCGTTTTCAAGTAAGGTCGCAGGATCAGCTCGATGATCTTCTAAATATTGTGACGGCGCTTTAAAAGCACTTTCATCATCATCGTCTGCTGAAGCATCGAATGCCATATCAGAAGAACTTAAACGGCCTTCCATTTGACGAACCACTTCAGGCGTTACGCCTAAATCGCTAGCGACAGACTCGACTTCTGAGTTACTGAACCAAGACAGTGTCTTTTTCGCGCTGCGCAAATTAAAGAACATTTTGCGCTGAGCTTTCGTGGTTGCTACTTTAACGATACGCCAGTTTTTCAAAATAAATTCATGGATCTCAGCTTTAATCCAATGCACGGCGAAAGAAACAAGGCGCACGCCAACTTCAGGATTAAAGCGCTTCACAGCTTTCATCAAGCCAACATTGCCTTCCTGAATCAAATCACCTTGGGCTAAACCGTAGCCAGAGTAACTTTTTGCAATATGCACAACAAACCTTAAATGCGACATAACCAAGGTACGCGCGGCTTCAAGGTCTTCTTGATAATAAAGACGCTCAGCCAAGGTTTTTTCTTCGTCAGCGGTTAAAATCGGAATTCGGCTAACGGCTTGTATGTAGGACTCTAGGTTCTGGCCTGGAATCATAATATCCGTAGGCTGGAGAGTTTTACCCATCTCTATTTCCACCTTTCTAATTGTTCATACTGTGTATGACAAAATACTATCAAGTAAAGTCTGCGGGTGTGTGACATAAATGTGAATAAATCATGGCTATTGTCTTAATACTGATTTTAGCCCTTTATGTTCACTGCAGTTCAATATTTGTTATGTGTCGATTAACGGCAATCCACGCCCCGACCACACCAACAAATGCGCTAATAGTTAAACATAAAACAATCTCATCTGCATTAAAAGTCTGCAGCTGAAAACCACTTTGATAGAGCTCGATCAATCTTTCTGCTGGTGCGCTTACCCACCAGCTAAGCAAGAGAATACATAGACTGGCAAAAAAACCACCAAGCACACCAAACCAAAAACCCATGTACAAAAATGGTCGACGAATATACGCATCGGTCGCACCAACCAACTTCATCACCAAGACTTCATTACGGCGACTTTCGACCGCCATTCTGATCGTGTTCCCCACAATCAGAAACACCGCAACCACCAACAAGACAGATAAAGCATACACAAATCTCTGACCAAAACTCAGTATATTGGCAAGGCGCTGTAACCATTGTGCATCCAGCTCTGCGTATTCCACTTCTTTTTGCGCATCCAATTGGTCACGTAACGCTTGTAAGTTGGACAAGGTCGTTACGTCTACCGCTTCTTTGGGAATGACTCGTAAGACAATCGGCAACGGATTCTCTGGTAAAGAAGACATGATCTGCTCATATCCGCTTGATCGTTCGAAATATCTAAGGCCTTCTTCTTTAGAAATGTACTCAACCGATGCCACATCTTTTTGCGCGGAAATACGATGCGATAACGCCAATGCTTGCGTGTCTTCTAAGCCAGGGAAAAGATAGAGCGTAATAACCGATTGCTGCTCCCACTGATCGGTAACAGATTGCACGTTCTTCAATAAAACATACAAGCCGCCCGGTAACGATAATGCAATGGCGATAACCATAACGGTCATAATACTGGCCAATGGGTAACCCACCAGACGCATGAAGCTTTCCATTAATGTTGCTTGATGCTGACGGAAATACTTACCGGGGTGAAAGGAGGTCCGTGTCGGCCAATGATGTTTGGTCGCTTTAATCGACTCGCGTGTCGCGCCTCGTTGATTCGGCTTTTGTGCCATTTAGCCAAACCCTCCATCGTTCACCATTCGGCCTTGATTCAAGGTCAATACGCGATGACGCATACGCGCCACCAACGCCAAATCATGACTGGCGACTAAGACAGTCACACCAACTCGATTGAATTCTTGGAAGAGATTCATGATCTCTGCGGATAGTTTAGGGTCCAAATTACCCGTTGGTTCATCGGCTAACAACAGTTGCGGTTTATTCACCACCGCTCTGGCAATACCAACACGCTGCTGCTCACCACCGGACAACGCCATTGGATTGTATTTTTCTTTATCCAGCAAGCCCACTTTATCCAATGCGGCACGAACTCGCTTTGCTATCTGTTGAGGGTCCGCCCCGCTCACCTGTAGAGGCAACGCCACGTTATGAAAAACACTTCGATCTAATAACAATTGGTGGTTTTGAAAAACAACACCGACTCGACGTCGATGATGCGGAATAGCTCGGCGGCTCAAAGTGCGTAAATCGATACCATCAACCAAGATCTGCCCAGAAGTTTGGCGCTCAATCATCATCATGAGTTTCATTAAAGTACTTTTACCCGCACCAGAATGCCCAGTAAGAAACGCCATTTCACCTTGGCGCAAATGAAAACTCACTTGCGATAATGCTTCTTGCCCGCTCTCGTACTTTTTGCCCACTCGTTGAAATTCGATTTCCACGCTAATTCAGCATCCTTAGATTAGAAAGAAGAAAGATCTAATTGCCACTTATTCACTATCAAACAGGGCATCCACAAATTCTTGAGCAACAAAAGGACGCAAATCATCAACTTGCTCACCCACACCTATGTAACGTATAGGAATCCCAAATTGCTTCGAAATCGCAAAAATAATACCGCCTTTGGCGGTTCCATCCAGTTTGGTTAGCGTTATGCCGCTCACACCAACCGCTTCGGAAAACAGCTTAGCCTGACTGATGGCATTTTGACCAGTGCCAGCGTCCAAAACCAACATGACTTCATGAGGCGCATTTTCATCAAGTTTTTTCATCACTCGAACGACTTTTGATAACTCGTTCATCAAATTGGCTTTATTTTGTAATCGGCCGGCCGTATCGGCAATCACAATGTCAATGCCTTTGGCTTTAGCGGACTCGATGGCATCATAAATAACCGACGCTGAATCCGCACCTGTGTGCTGTGCAACAACAGGCACATTATTACGCTCGCCCCATACTTGGAGCTGTTCAACGGCCGCCGCACGAAATGTGTCACCCGCCGCCAACATAACACTTTTGCCTTCAGCCTGATATTTTTTAGCCAGCTTGCCAATGGTCGTTGTTTTTCCGACACCATTCACACCCACCATCAAAATAACAAAAGGCCCATCTTGGCTCACTGGTTCAAGTTCTTTTTGAGACTGACTAAGAATGCCTTCCATCTCCGCTTTTAAATGGGCTAGCAACGTCGTCGAATCTTTCAATTCTTTGCGGTTCAATTTGTCTGTTAGTCCGCTCATCAATGTCTGCGTTGCATCAATCCCAACATCTGCCATCAACAACTGCGTTTCCAGTTCTTCTAGTAGATCGTCATCGACTTTTTTATGGCCACCAATAACAGAAGCCAAACCATTCCCTAAACCACCACGTGTACGAGACAATCCCGATTTGATGCGTTGGGACCAAGATAAAGAAGGCTGTTGCGATTCGACGGGTGTCTCTTCTACCACTTGATTATTGATACTCGCCGATTCATCAGCCTCAACATCAACCAGCGATTCATCAGAAATCGAAGTTTCTGGTGAATCGAACGTATCTATATCCTTTTTCTTGGCTGCTGTAATATCTGCATTCATTTTATTCACAAAACGACGGCGAATAACAAATGCTATGATCGCTAACAGTGTTCCTATTGCAATAGGAACATAACGAGCATATTCACCAAGATACGGTGCAAAAAAAACAATAATTTGGTTAACAAATTCCATTCAATTGGTCTCTTTATTTTGACTGATACAGTAAGCACCAGCGATAATGCTATGATTAGACATTGCGCCACATACATGGACACTTTAAAACGATTATTTTAACATTATTCCGGCTCGCAAACAGGCTTAGTTTTAGCAAACGCACGCTTAACAGACATCGTCTCAAGGTCCATTATGTCCGATAGTAACAAACCTCTCTTTAGCCGACCGGTTTTAGCGGCCATTATGCTGCTTTGTACGCTGGCTATTTGGCTATTAAATCTAGCCGTACCAAGCTCCAAGCTACCAACACCCCACATTGAAACATGGACCACGACATCTGGCATTCCGGTTATCTGGTTAAAACAAGAGCAATGGAAAAATAGTAACAAACTAGAGATTCGGTTTTCATTTCGCTCCGTCACCACCAACACAACACTCATTCAAACCACGCTGGCTATGTTAATGAGTGATTCACTGCCACTTAGCACCGCGTCAATCAACCAAAGACTAACGCCTTTAGCCGCCCGCGCAAGCAGTTATTATGACCATGAAAACCAAACAATTGGCTTAACCTTAAGTAACGAGCCTAAGTATTTAATTCCCACTCTGACTTTGGTAAGTAACTGGCTGAAGAACCCCGTTTTCAAGCACCGTACCTTCGACAACTGGCAACGTCAACACCAGAACAGCCTCCCCGCTCAACATCAACTTGAACGCGTTTTATTTTTGGATAAAAACAAACAACAAGATGCTTCAGAAATGGTCAATGTATCACTGGAACAGGTCTCTAATTATTACCACAGTTTAAAAACGTCTGCGGCTACCATTTTTATTATTGGTGAAATGTCGCCTGGTGCAAAGCAAACCGTCCAAAACGCAATCAACCTTATCAGTCAAGATTATCGTTTATCGAACGCATCAGCAGAGTCCATTATCTACGAACCACTCAGTACCGTTATTCAAAAAAATGAAGGAGACCTCTGGCAAACTCGAAGCGCTATGGCGTTGATGCCGGTTTCCTCTGTAAAAGAATGGATAAGTCTACAGCTTTGGGGGACAGATTTAGTTTCCACCCTCAACAAACAGCAACACATCGACTTTGTACAGCTTGCTCTAACACTGTCACCTCAGCGTCCTTGGGCGTGGTGGAATATTCAATATGGCGACAAGATAGCAGCCGTGCCAAACCAACCATCAGAAGAAGAAAACCGTTTTATCAATGCTAAAAGTCTGGCCTTCGCTGATCAAGTTCCCTCAGTGAGTGACAAAAAAGCGTTTCAAACGCTTCTCAACACGTTCAAACAACAACTCGAACAACAAACGCTGTCACCAACATGGTGGAGTACTATCGCGACTCAAGTCACCCATGAAGATGGGCAACTCACCTTAGAGCAATTTGCTAACAGCTATCAAGAAGCCATTGATAGCTTCACGATCGAAGACTATCAAACGGCCCTAAAATATCTATTAAAACCATCATCCTACCAAGAGATTCAGGTTTACCAATGAAAAAACACACCCCTAACCATGCCTCGATCCAAACCAAGACAAAGGCATCCAAGCTTCGCATCATCGCAGGTGAATGGCGCTCACGCCAGTTACCCATCCCCGATGTTCAAGGATTACGGCCGACGCCAGATAAAGTCCGAGAAACCTTATTTAACTGGATTAATTATTCTATTCCGGGAGCCGTTTGTGGCGATTTTTTTTGTGGCTCTGGCGCATTAGGGCTAGAAGCGCTCTCACGAGGCGCGAAGCACGCCATTTTTGTCGATAATTCAAGAGTGGTTATCCAGCAAATGACCGACAACTTAGCGACATTAAAGGCAGAAAATGCAGATGTCACGGCACAAAATGCGGCCGTTTTTCTAGACACTGCAACGCCTACTCCGCTGGATATCGTATTTTTAGATCCGCCGTTTCGTAAAGGTTGGCTCGCCCAAATCGTTCCTTTGCTTGAAAAAGGCTGGCTCGCAAAACGAGCGCTTGTTTACATTGAAATGGAGAAAGAAGCCGCACTTCCTATCTTGCCCGCGCACTGGTCTTTGATGAAAGAAAAAACAGCGGGACAGTTGGTTTATCGTTTATTTGAAATCGTCAAATAAGCCCCATTAAAGCCCTGATCAAAACAGGGCTTACATTACGCCCTAATCTAAACCCTCGCACTAAAATAGAGCATTACGGAATATTTTGTTACCAACACTCGCTTAAAACAAGCTATATTAAAAGTTGTGTTCTTAGCACGATGCTTGCATAAGCTAATATAACGACGTGCCAGTAGTACGCACACCATTTAACCGACTCGACTCACAGGAAGGTCATTATGTTGGCAAACTTATCCTTTAAAGCAAAACTATTATTCCTACTGATTACCGCCGTGCTGGGGTTTGTTATTGTGACGTTTGTGGCCATGGGAGGCCTATCCTCTCAGCAAAAAGCCAATAATGAATTGCGTAACCTTTCGAAAATTCAAGCGTCAAACGATCAAGTTCGCATCCACATGCTAGAAATAGCCGATAGCATAAGATCCATATCCGTGGACAATTATGATGACTATCTAGCCAGTGCGAATAAACAAATAGAAAAGAATGGCAGCCTCATTAGTACTAGTATTGAACGAGCCCACAGCCAAGCCTTAAAACAAGTCCTCGAAGAAGACCTTATTAAAATAAACGACTACAGCCAAGCGCTCATTGCACTGATCAATAAGCGCTATATTATTGGCTTTGACTCGTCCTCTGGACTGCGTGGCAACATAGATAAAATGGGGACGCAGATCAGTGAAGACATTAATAAACTCAGCCTTTTAAAGCGTGAGTTCACGAATGTTCGCAAGGGCGAAGCCAGTTATCTGTCCGACCCAACAGAGAGTAATTTAGAAGAATTCACCTCCAGCTTCACGCGGTTTGACACTCGAATCGAGAATTTTGGCTTTCAAGATACTCACGGAGTGAAAGCCAACGCCTATCGAGATGCGCTACTTCAATACGGTAAAGAGTACCAAACCCTCAACGACACAGAAGCGGAGTTTACCGCTAAAAAGAACGAATTTGATGAAGGCCAGCTAAAAGCAAACCAACTGATCAATGAGAATATATTGCAAGCTGAAGCTGACGCCGAAACCAGCTCAGCTCAAGCCAATGCCACTCTTCTCGGTGTCAGTATTGCTGTGAGCATCGCTGCTGCACTACTAATGATCACCATTGGACGCAGTGTAAATAGCACTCTGCACAATATCATTACGGATTTAAATAAAGTCAAACAAGGCGACATGTCCTCCAAATCACTGGTCAACAAAAAACGCAATGATGAATTCGACCAACTGAGCCAATCTCTAAATGAAATGACTGACGGTCTTGGCAACGTATTAAAAGACGTTGTGTCCACAACAAGTCACGTTAGCACCATGTCAACTGACCTAAACAGCACTATTCTCAGCATTACCAACAGCAACCATCTAGTGAACCAGCGCACGCATTCATTAGCCAGTGCAACTGATGACATATCAAGTCGGTTAAATGAGTTATCAAGTACAACCAATACCTTAAGATCCCACTCCAACGAAACCTACCAGTCCGCCAAATCTGGAGCAGACACCATCCAAATGGTACTGAACAGCATCACGGATACGGTAAATATCGTTAATATAACGAGCCAACAACTCAATGAGCTTGGCCGTTTATCTAAAAACATCGATAACGTCATTGCGATGATCAATGATCTTGCCAGTCAAACTAACTTGCTTGCACTAAATGCCGCCATTGAAGCGGCACGAGCAGGCGAAGCGGGTCGAGGTTTCTCCGTGGTGGCCGATGAAGTCAGAGCGTTAGCGGAAAAAACCGTTGATGCCACGTCTAAAATTACCGACATCGTCAATACGATTCAACATTCAACACAAACCGCTATCACTACCATGGAAAGTGGCCAAGATAACCTGAAAATCATCAGTGAAAATGGCAGCAAAGCAGAAGAAGCCATGCGAGACATTGAAAGCAACGCCATGACAGGGTCGCAATCAACCGATTCGATGGCAAACGCCATTCAAGAGGTTGCCAGCACGGCCATTCAAATGAGCGCAGAGATGGAGCAGATCGCTAAGCAATTAAATGAAGACACTCGCTCCATTAATATTATGGCCGATAAAACCAAACAAATTCAGCAAGTTTCAGAACAGCTTGCCGATAAAACGCAAGTATTTACGCTCGTTTAAAACGCAATTAACCCACCCGAAACGCTTCTAACATGTCATCGACGAATGATAGAAGCGTTTTTAAAATCACGGCTATTTTCTCCTTCAATCCCTTGATGGCGCTATCAACCTCTTGATGACACTAGGCGCAAACGCTAGACTGTGTGGCATCATTCATCGATGAACCTTCCCACGCTTCTTCACGGGAATTCGAGCACCTTCATTAGGGCTTTACTTTAGGATATAAAAAAACCTATGCCGGACGTCATTCCAGCCGACTCTGTTGGTATTGTTACGCCACAGATTGCGCAATTTGAAACACCGTTGGCGCTGTGCTGCGGACAAACTTTGTCTTCTTATCAACTCACTTACGAAACCTATGGCACACTGAATCAAAATGCGTCTAATGCCATTTTGATTTGTCATGCTTTAAGCGGCGACCATCACGCGGCAGGCTATCATGCAATCACGGATACCAAACCAGGCTGGTGGGATTCTGCTATTGGCCCCGGCAAAGCCATCGATACCACACATTTTTTTGTGGTCGCTCTTAATAATTTGGGGGGCTGTGGTGGCTCTACCGGCCCAACCACCATTAATCCTGAAACAGGACAACGCTGGGAGGCAAGCTTTCCCATTGTCACCGTAGAAGACTGGGTTCAAAGCCAAGCCCGCTTAGCCGATTTACTCGGCATTAAAACCTTTGCGGCCATTGTCGGTGGCAGCCTTGGCGGCATGCAGGTTTTAGAATGGAGTATCCGTTTCCCTGATCGCTTGAAAGCCGCTGTCATTGTCGCTTCTGCACCAAAACTGTCTACTCAAAATATCGCTTTCAACGAAGTAGCGCGCCAGTCTATTCGCCGTGATCCAGATTTTTTTGACGGGAATTATTTAGACAACAAGTCCGTGCCTACCAACGGCCTTGGCCTTGCTCGCATGCTAGGTCACATCACCTATTTATCGGACGATGCCATGGGCGCCAAGTTTGGTCGCCAAATGCGTCACGACAGTTACCAATACAATTACGGCATTGAGTTTGAAGTAGAAAGTTATCTACGTTATCAAGGCGAAGCCTTCACTAAACGTTTTGATGCCAACACCTACATGTTGATGACCAAAGCACTCGACTACTTTGATCCTGCCGCGCAAGCCGATGGCGATTTGGCTGGAGTGCTGAGCAAAGCGCAATGCGAATTCCTGTTGGTTTCTTTTACCACCGACTGGCGTTTTGCACCGGAACGCAGTGAAGAAATTGTCAATGCGCTCGTCAAAGCGGGTAAGTCTGTTTCGTACGCAAAAATAGAAGCTGAAGAAGGTCATGATGCGTTTCTTTTCCCTATTCCGCGCTACATGGCGGTGTTGAGTACTTTTTTAACTCGCGTTGCCAATCGCTTAACGACGGAGGCCAACTAATGCGCTCTGACTTAGAAATGATCGATGAATGGATCCAGCCCAACATACGCGTGCTCGACTTGGCTTGTGGCCCAGGAGAATTACTCCATCACCTGATTGAAAACAAGCAGGTCAACGGCTATGGATTAGAGATCGGTCCCGAGGATTTGAATACTTGTATAGAAAAAGGCATTTCTGTTTTAGAGCAAAACATAGACGAAGGGTTACAGAACTTTGAAGATCAAAGCTTTGATCTAGTACTGATGACTCATGCCCTACAACAATTTCGCCGGCCTGATCTTTTAATCGATGAAATGTTACGAATTGGTAAAGAATGCATCATTACCTTTCCAAACTTTGGTCACTGGCGCAGCCGACTCCATCTTGCACTAAAAGGCCGCATGCCGGTTTCGGATTTTTTACCCTACAATTGGTACGACACACCCAACATCCACTTTTTCACCTTTCAAGATTTTGAGCGTTTATGCCGTGAAAAAGATATCAAAATTCTGCGCTGGGCCGCAGTTGATGGGCATCTAAAAGACCACTGGTGGATTCGTTCTATGCCAAATCTATTCAGTGAAACGGCGATTTTCCACATCAGTCGTTAAGCCGTACATTGAACCATAAATTAAGCGACAAGACGGTCAATCAGCCGTCTTCGTAGCAGAATATCAAGAGGAACTCCGGTGAACAAAACCATCGTTTTAGCCAGCAACAATGCCGGTAAAATCAAAGAATTTAATGCATTGCTCAGCGACATGGGCATCGACGTTAAACCGCAAAGCGAATTTAATGTCGAAGAAGCCGAAGAGAATGGTTTAAGCTTTATTGAAAATGCGATTCTAAAAGCACGTAATGCTTGCGCCCAAACAGGCTTGCCAGCTCTGGCGGATGATTCCGGTATTGAAGTAGATTACCTAAATGGTGCTCCCGGTATTTACTCTGCGCGTTTTGCTGGAGAACACGGTAACAATGAAGCGAATAACACCCTGCTATTGGAAAAATTAGACGGCGTCGCTGAACTCGAACGCACCGCACGCTTTCATTGTGTTTTAGCCTATATGCGCCATGAAAATGACCCTACTCCAAAAGTATTCCACGGCGTTTGGGAAGGACGAATAATGACATCAAACGAAGGTCAAGAAGGCTTTGGTTATGATCCCGTGTTTTACGTTCCTGAATGTGGTTGCAGTGCAGCAAGCCTGCCAAAAGAAGTTAAAAACCAAATAAGCCATCGAGCAAAAGCATTAAAGCAACTTTTCGCAGCGTTCCAGCAACAAAGCAGTCTACTGTGAGCATTCTGTTGCCACCATTGAGTTTGTATATCCATTTACCTTGGTGCGTTCGCAAGTGTCCTTATTGCGATTTCAATTCTCATCAAGCTGATCGTTTTGAAACCAATGGAAAACTGCCTGAAGACGCTTATTTGGCGCAATTGCTCGCCGATCTAGACGCCGATTTGCCTTATGTTGCTGGCCGTCCGATTCAAACGGCATTCATTGGCGGCGGCACGCCCAGCTTAATGAGCGAAGACTTTTACTACCGTTTGATGGACGCTTTACGCGAGAAACTCACGTGGGCGGACAATGCCGAAATTACCATGGAAGCCAATCCGGGCACGTTTGAGCAGGAAAAATTCAGCCATTTTCGCCAAGCAGGCATTAATCGGCTTTCCATTGGCATTCAAAGTTTCCAGCCAAACCTGTTGAAAACCCTAGGAAGAATCCACAACCGAGACGAAGCCATACACGCTGTGGATAAGTCTAGAGCTGCTGGCTTCGACAATATCAACCTCGATTTGATGCACGGCTTACCCGATCAAAGCCTAGAAATGGCCATGGAAGACTTATCTCTCGCGATAAAGCTTAACCCTGAGCACTTATCTTGGTATCAATTAACCATTGAGCCAAACACCGAGTTTTATCGCCGCCCTCCCACATTGCCAGAAGACAACACCTTATGGGGCATTCAAGATGAAGGCCAAGCTTTGCTCACCCAACATGGATACGTTCAGTATGAAGTATCAGCCAACTCAAAAATAAACCGCCGTGCCGAACACAATCTTAACTATTGGCGTTTTGGCGATTACATCGGCATTGGCGCTGGAGCCCATGGCAAGATCACATTGAGTAATGGTCAAATATTTCGTACACGAAAGACCAGACACCCAAACCATTACCTCAACAATCTACCAGAAGCGCTTGTCATCAAAGACGCCATAGAACAAGAAGACCTGCCACTGGAATTCATGATGAACCGGTTACGCTTATTCGAAACATTCGATCTAAATGACTATGAGCGATTTACCTACCAAAAGTTACCAACGTCTTTGATAAAAGCCTGTGAAACTGCATTGAAACAGGGTTTATTAGACTCCGAGGCATGGAAAAACAATCGTGTTAAAACCACCGAAAAAGGCAAATTATTCCTCAATGAATTGCTTGAACTGTTCCTTCCATAACACGTCACTTTATTTACTATAATTTGACATCTAACTAAATTGGTGTAATCCTTGTCCAGTTAAGAACAAAAAAAGGCCATCATTGATGGCCTTTTTTTGCTTCATTGGAGATATAAATCTAGTGAATTTCCAATAGACATTATCTTTTCAAGCACAACAATCAACACGGCCGCTTTGTTCTATTTTAACAATTTAATCATTCTCGGCATGCAGTCTACCTCTTCGTTGGGCTCAGTTTTAAAAAAGCATAACTTGCGAATTTACAACGCTAAATTATCGGTTAATTGCTAAAATAGAACAAAATACGTCGCATTAAGAACAGTCCTATAATGGGAATACTTTTAGTGTAAGGTAGCGAAATTGTATAAAAAACGCTCACGTTGGTTTTAGTTTGGAAGGTTTGGAAAATTTCACTAATTCAGGAGAATATTTATGAGTAACAAAGTACCTGACAGCGGTCGGGCAGAATACAACACGTCGTACAAAGTAGGGCAAGATAACGTTCAGTTTCTTGGCCTAGATGTACTCAACCCTGTCTTTAGCACAAGTGCCATCATCATTTTTGCTTTCATACTTGGTAGTATTTTATTCCCAGCAGATGCAAGTGCACTATTGTCAGCAGGAAAAAATTGGTCAATCAATAATTTTGATTGGTTCTTTATGGTATCTGGCAATATCTTTGTGCTCTTCTGCCTCCTTTTGATTGTTCTTCCTTTAGGTAAGATTCGTCTTGGCGGTACCGAGGCAAAAGCAGAGCATTCAACCATCACTTGGTTTTCCATGCTGTTCGCGGCTGGTATGGGTATTGGCTTAATGTTCTGGAGTGTTGCAGAACCTGTTGCCTACTATACAGGTTGGTACGGTACGCCATTTGATGTGGTTGCAAACACGCCTGAAGCGAAAGACTTGGCCATGGGCGCAACCATGTTCCATTGGGGTCTTCATCCTTGGGCTATCTATGCGGTTGTTGGCCTTTCTTTAGCGTTCTTCGCTTATAACAAAGGTTTGCCACTGACCATTCGTTCTGCTTTTTACCCACTATTAGGTGAAAAAGTATGGGGCGGTGTCGGTCACGTAATCGACGTAATCGCAGTTATTGCCACTATCTTTGGTTTGGCAACATCACTTGGCTTTGGTGCACAGCAAGCAACAAGTGGTCTCAATTTCTTATTCGGCATTCCCAACACGTTAATGACACAAATTGTTGTGATTTGTGCGGTAACGGCGGTGGCCATTATCTCGGTTGCACGTGGTCTAGAAGGCGGTGTTAAACTGCTTTCTAATGTCAACATGATCATTGCTGGTGGCTTGGCGTTGTTTATTGTCATCGTTGGTAATACCGGCGCGATCTTCGCGGCTATGGGTTCTTTCTTTTTAAGCTACGTTGAAAATATCATTCCTCTGAGTAACTGGATTGGTCGTGATGACGAAACCTTCTATCACGGTTGGACTGTGTTCTATTGGGCTTGGTGGATTTCCTGGTCCCCATTTGTCGGCATGTTTATCGCGCGTGTTTCTCGTGGTCGTACGGTACGTGAATTCATTGTTGCTGTGTTGTTAGTACCAACCGTTGTGTCCTTAGTATGGATGTCTATTTTCGGTGGTTCTGCCATTGAGCAAGTAGAAAATGGCGTAGGTTCCCTCGCAAATGGCATCACGGATTCTTCACTTGCGATGTTCCAAATGTTTGCCAGCCTACCACTCACGTCTTTGACGTCCTTCGTTGGTATCATTCTAGTCTTGGTCTTCTTTGTGACCTCTTCTGACTCAGGTTCTTTGGTTATCGATGGCATCACAGCCGGCGGTAAGACTGACGCACCTATGATACAGCGTGTATTTTGGGCCGTTCTAGAAGGCATCATTGCGATTGCCCTACTTGTTGGTGGCGGTTCTGAAGCATTAGGCGCGATTCAAGCGGCAGCCATCACGATTGGCTTACCGTTCACCGTGCTTATGTTGATAATGTGTGTGAGTTTGTGGAAAGGTTTACATAGCGACATGCATCTTTATAAAAAAACGTAAAAATATAAAGAGCAATTTCTACTAAAAACAACGCGAGCGGCCATTACCGCTCGCGTTGTTTTTTTTTGCCGAATACTCTATTATCAGCACCTTCTTAGGGGAGTAATCTTCTTTGTACGTACGAATCTGTGTACTGCAAAGATTCTTTGTCAACATAATTGGGCCTCAAGCTCGTGGCAAAGAAGTCCTGATACGATGTGAATCGACGGGATTGGTGAGACTTAAGACAATGACTTGGCTCAGGTGGGCACAGGTAGATTGTCTTTTGTTTTATAGCCCACCTAGGACCCATCAAAAAATGGAAGCTCTACTCACTTCTATCTCTACCGTTGCTCTTGCTGAAATGGGCGATAAAACCCAACTCTTAGCTTTATTTCTTGCCACCCGATTTGCCTCCAAAATGTCGATTGTTCTAGGCATTCTTTTTGCGACTCTACTCAATCATCTTTTATCTGCTTGGCTCGGTGTCGAAATTGCACGCTGGATTCCCGACAGTGCAATCAGTTGGATTATCGGTTTAAGTTTTATTGCTGTGGGTTTATGGTTATTAATCCCAGATAAAGATGACAGCGAAGAAAATACCATACTGAAATATGGCGCGTTTGGCGCGACGTTTGTGCTGTTTTTTCTTGCTGAAATAGGCGACAAGACACAAATCGCCACGATTTTATTAGGCGCTCACTATGGCAGTGTTTGGATGGTCTTGTTAGGCTCAACCCTTGGTATGATGCTAGCGAATGTACCCGTTGTGTTTGCAGGTCGATGGATCATGGACAAGATCAATGCAGATCGAACCCGACAACTTGCTTGTGTACTCTTTCTCATTATGGGCGTTGTCACCATAGCGTCACCACTGCTTCAATAAATAGGTTCACTGAACAGGAATGGTAAAATGGACGTCGAATTAACAGAGATACTCGAAGCACTTTGTCAGCACTCGCCTTTCAATGAGATTGCCGAAGACCCGCAACTCAATGATATGACCAAAGAAATAGAGATTCAGTATGTTAGAGCAGGAGAGTGGGTAATCGCTCCCAGTGCGTTAAATAATACACTTTTCTTTATTCGTAGTGGCGCGATTGAAGTACTCAGCAAAGAAGAAAAATTAATTCGACGTATGAATGAAGGCGAGTTATTTGGCTACGCCTCTCTCTTACGTGGTGGAAAATCGTCACAATCGATGCGCACCATAGAAGACAGTTTACTGTATTGCATTCCAGCCCGTTGGTTTCTCAAGCTGTACGAGGAAAACGATACTTTTTCTGATTTTTTCCAACTAGCCCGAGAAGTGCGTCTGCGCGTTGCGATGGATTCACAAAACTCAGATGTATCCTTAATGACCTGCCCAGTGATCAGTTTATTAAGACGACCTCCTATTAGCACACATATTGACTCTGATATTCGTCTAGCAGCACAAATCATGTCAGAGCATCGAGTCTCCAGTTTATTGATTACCGATAATGATGAGCTCATCGGCATCGTCACAGACCGCGACTTGCGCACCCGAGCCGTTGCCAAAGGCCTTGCTTACGACACCCCTATTTCCAGTATCATGACACGGGATCCCATTGTCATGGACAGCCGTGATTACGCCTCGGAAGCCGTGTTAAAAATGATGGCGCGTAATGTTCACCATATCCCCATTATTAAAAATGGCCGCCCTATCGGCGTCGTGAGTACTGGTGACATCATCCAAAAAGAGAGCCATGGCAGCGTCTATTTAATCAGCGATATTTTCAAACAAAGCAACATCGAAGGCTTACAAGCCATTAGCCATAAGATGACGCACACCTTTAACCAGCTCGTCGTCGCAGACGCCAATACTCAAATGATAGGTAATGCCATGACGCACATTGGTACGGCCTTTGTAAAGCGTCTCTTACAGCTTGGTGAGGAAAAATTTGGCCCAGCACCTGTCCCCTATTGTTTTATTGCCCTTGGCTCACAGGCAAGAGAAGAACAAACCATCAAAACGGATCAAGATAACGCCCTAATTTTAAGCGATAAATACGATGAGTCATTGCATGGGGAATACTTCAAAAATCTGAGCGACTGGGTTTGTAAAAACCTCGACCTTTGCGGCTACACGCTTTGCACTGGTGACATCATGGCATCTAACCTACGCTGGCGTCAGCCTCTTAACGTATGGAAAGAGAACTTCAGCGAGTGGATTCAAAAACCCAAAGCAGAAGCGCTACTGCGTCTGTCTATCTTCTTTGATTTACGAGGGATCTACGGCGATAAAACCTTAGCAAAACAGCTAAATCAACATATACGCAAAGAAGCCAAGCAACACTCTGGTTTTTTAACCTTTATGGCTCGTAATGCCAATCAACGAAAACCGCCGTTGGGATTTTTTAGACAGTTTGTCTTAGATGGTGAAGGCAAGCAGTCACGCACTTTTAACCTCAAGGAAAGAGGCATTGCGCCGATTATTGATATCGTCCGCGTGCATGCCCTTGCTTGTGGCAGCGACAAGCTCAACACACTAGAGCGTATCGAAGATATTGAAGCCGCCGGTTTGTTACCTGATGGTCGTGCCAAAGACCTTGCTTTGGCGTTAGAAATGATCGGCATGGTTCGCATTCGAAATCAGAAAGATCAAATAGAAGCTGGTGAAGAACCTAATAACAACGTCAATCCTGAAAACTTGTCTTCATTCGAAAAACGCCATTTACGAGACGCTTTTCACATCGTTTCTCGCCAACAAGAGTTTATTAAATTCCGCTACGCTGGAAAGCGCAGTTAAATGGGGAGAATTGCATTGAACAACAAGCCTAAAGTCGATGTACAGGACTGGCAATCCATGTTTGCAGAATGGGCCGAAGAAGCACCAGAAGGCCCTTTAAAACGCTATTATCAGGCGGGAATGGTTCCACCTAATACCGCTTTGAAAGACACGCCCTTATTGGCATTGGATTTAGAAACCACAGGCCTCGACCCCAGCACAGATGAAATCATCAGTCTTGGCTTAATTCCGCTTAATAATAAAACCATTCGCTGTCAAGGTGCGAAATATTGGATGGCAAAACCAGAACGATCGCTAAATGCAGAATCCGTCACCATTCATGAAATCACTCATGCAGAATTAGCTGAAGCGCCTCCTCTGCACGCCATTTTAGATGAGATATTGGTGGCATTAGCCAACCAAGTCATTGTCGTACATTGCGTGGCCATCGAACGCCAGTTTTTACTCAAAGCCGCCATGGACATATACGGTTATCCGTTCTATTTTCCTGTGCTTGATACCATGGATATTGAGCGTCAAGCCGTCTATAAACCGTGGTGGAAACGTTTTGGAAGACCTCCATCTCTGCGCTTAGATGCTTGTCGACAGCGTTATAAATTACCTCGCTACAAGGCGCATCACGCCCTAACAGACGCCTTGTCTTCGGCAGAATTATTACAAGCGCAAATTGCCTATCATCTCGACCCTACTGCCGATATTTCAAACTACTGGGTTTGACGACGCTATAAACATTAGACAAGCGCTGGTTCAATGAACGAAGGACAACTTTCGCGAATAATCAGCTCTGTTTCTAATACCACATCTTTTGCTTCTCGAAGCCCTAAAAACACCTCAGCAGCAACGCGACCTTTTTCTACCGTTTGCTGATGGATCGTGGTGATTGAAGGGTGAATATTGGCACTTTCAGCAATGCCATCAAAACCAACAACATGTAAGTCTTCTGGCACACGTAAACCCATGTGTAATGCGGCTTGGACCGCTGCAATCGCAATACAATCACTCATACACAATAACAACTGGGGACGTTGTGCCATGGTCAGCGCTTCACGCGCCGCTTGATACGCTAACTTGTGATTGTTTTCAGGTATGTTCCAAATATGCTCTGAAGAAACCGAGGCTTCATGCTCCTTCAATGCGTCAAAATAACCATATAGCCGTTGAATAGAAATCGAGGCGGCTCGATCATACAGCTCATCCTCTCGAACCCGACATACGCGATCAGTGTCCAAAAGGCATAAGCCTAAAATAACGATATTTTTGGGCTTATGAGTCAACGCGTGACAGGCAATCGTATAAGCCCCGCTGTGATTTTCTATGTTTACCGAGGTCGTTCCAGGGAGAAAACTGTCAACGGTGATGATATTTTTATTCGGCATCAACCAAGGCGCATTAATACATTGCTGAGGTTTGTGACCGTAAACAATAAAACCATCCACCATAGACGATTGCATACGGCTTTGTGCGTCCTGCTCAACTTGATCAGAAGACAACAGCAACATATTGTACTCATTGGCTTCAAATACTTCCGCCATGCCTTTCAAAAATTGATTAGCAACAGGGTCTGTCAGGCTGTAACTCAAATCATCAGACAAAACCACACCAACAATGCCTGTACGACCTGTACGCAAACTGCGAGCCGCTGCATTAGGACCAAAATAGCCCATTTTTTCGCATTCGCTAAGAATATTTTCACGCAAGATAGCCGATAACTGATCCGGTCTATTGAAGGCATTCGAAATCGTTGCCGTGGACACCTTCAGTCGATCTGCGACGTCTTTTAAAGTCAGTTTTTTTATATTTTTTGTCATACTAACGACTCGTAAGCAATAAAGAACTTCGACAAACAAGCCGATTTACGTAAAACGAAAATCGGCTTGTTGATGACAGAACATCAATTAAAAGCGCATGGAATGGTTCAATACGGCTTAAGACAACGTAGCGTAAAACGCTTGATAAGCCGGTAATGTCAAATTTTGACCCTCTAATGTCGGCGAAAAACCATGACCTTGTAAGACATCCATCACATCTGTGGTTAATGTCGCGTGCTGAGTGTCACTTGTCATGTTCAACACCACCAAAAGGCGAGTACCTTCGTATTCACGAACCAACGCTATCAACTGAGCGTTGCCCACATCCACTTGAGACAACTCACCATTGACCAACGCGGGTTGCGCTTGACGCCAATGAATCAGCTGACGAACCTTGTGTAACAAGGAATTTGGATTCGCTTCTTGCGCCGCCACACTCAAAGGCAAATGCGCGTTATCAACTGGCAACCAAGGTTCAATCGTTGAGAACCCACCTTGAGGTTTGTTTTCCCAAACCATTGGCGTACGACAGCCATCACGGCCTTTAAAGACAGGCCACAACGGAATGCCATAAGGATCTTGAATGCGTTCAAACGGCACGTCCGCTTCCGGCAAACCAAGTTCTTCGCCTTGATACAAACACACACTGCCACGCAGCGATAAAATAAGCGCCATCGCAATCAGTGGATACGCCTCGCCATCTTCTTCCGCGCCCCAGCGAGTACGAGAACGCACTACGTCATGGTTAGACAAGGCCCAACAAGGCCAACCGTCGCCCACAATGTCGTTCATGTTGGCTAAGGTTTTTCGGATGTATGCTGGAGAGTGCGGCGTATTCAAGAAATCGAAGGTATACGCCATGTGCAACTTATCGCCACCTGATGTGTATTCCGCCATGCGTTTCAGTGGAAAGTCATCGCCAATTTCACCCACCATGGTGCTGCCTGGAAACTCGTTCATCATGACCCGTAAGTCTTTTAAGAAATCCAAGTTCTCAGGGCGACTCAAATCGTACACATGTCGTTGGTAGGTGTATGGGTTATCGTGTGGCGCGCCCATGGTTTTAGGCTCACCTGCTGGCACGGGAGGATTGTCTTCTAACCCTTCGCTGTGGAAATAGAAATTCACCGTATCCAAACGGAAGCCTTCGACCCCTAATTCCAACCAAAAACGCATATTATCCAAATGCGCTTTACGAACATCTGGATTATGGAAATTAAAGTCCGGTTGAGATTCTAAGAAGTTATGCAGGTAATACTGCAAACGACGACTGTCCCATTTCCACGCGCTGCCACCAAAAATAGACAGCCAATTGTTTGGCGGTGAACCGTCTGGCTTTGGGTCGGCCCAAACATACCAATCGGCTTTAGGGTTCGTTTTATCCTGACGGCTTTCCTCAAACCAAGGATGAACATCTGCTGAATGACTGATTACTTGGTCAATCATGACCTTAAGACCCAGTTCATGAGAACGGTCAACTAAGGTTTTAAAATCCGCTAAACTGCCGAACATTGGATCGATATTGCAATAATCAGATACATCGTAACCAAAGTCCTTCATTGGCGACGTAAAAATAGGCGATAACCAGATAGCATCCACACCTAATGACGCGACATAATCCAGCTTACTCGTAATGCCCGCTAAATCGCCGACACCATCGCCATTCGCGTCCATAAAACTACGTGGGTAAATTTGATAAATTATCCCACCTTTCCACCAATTCAGATTGGTTGTCATCAAGACTCTCCAAAAAAGATAAAACATGGGGCAATGCCAACGCATTACCCCTATTGAAAATTACAGTATTGCTAACCATTCAAAACATCTTAGTTCATTAACCTTGGCGCAGATAAGACTGTTCGTTCTCATCAAACAAATGCATTTTTTCAGGCGATGCGGATAAATACACTTTATCGCCCCGTTTAATGGCCAATGTGCCGGCTTGCTTTGTGATCACCATCTCTTCAGCGCCCGGTATGCTCACGTACAGCAAGGTCGCTTCCCCTAGAGATTCAACAAACGCCACATCGCCAGAGAAAAGGCTCTTATCTTCTGCCGCTACGACCGTCAGATCTTCTGGGCGAATACCAAAGAACGCAGGTTTGGCTTGTTCACTTGGCTCAGTCACGATAGTCGTCTGAATCGATGCGGAGGCAGACAAGGAAACTAAAGTTTGTAAACCCGCCTGTTCAATATGACAAGGCACTATGTTCATCGCAGGCGAGCCAATAAACTTAGCAACAAACACATTGGCTGGGTGCTCATAAAGTTCGAGAGGCGAACCCACTTGTTCAATGTTACCGCCGGACAAAAGCACAATACGATCCGCCAAGGTCATGGCTTCTACTTGATCGTGGGTTACATAGATCATCGTCGAGTCAGGCATACTGTCTTTAAGGTTGGCAATTTCCATACGCGTTGCCACGCGCAAAGCCGCATCCAAGTTAGACAAAGGTTCATCAAATAAAAATACTTTCGGACGGCGAACAATCGCACGACCAATCGCCACACGCTGACGCTGACCACCCGAAAGCGCTTTTGGCAAACGGTCTAGGTACGGCGTTAATTGCAGCATGTCAGCCGCTTTACGCACTTGCTGATCGATATCGGCTTTTTTCACCTTAGCAATTTGCAAGCTGAACGCCATATTGTCGTACACCGTCATGTGCGGATACAAAGCATAACTTTGGAACACCATTGCGATACCACGCAATGCTGGAGGAGTGTCGTTCACGACTTCTCCATCAATCTCTAACGTTCCTGCAGAAATCTCTTCTAGGCCAGAAATCATCCGCAACAACGTCGACTTACCGCAGCCGGATGGACCAACAAAAACGATAAACTCGCCTTGTTTGATGTCCAAATTGATATCGCTTAATACTTCAACGTTATTCGAATAAATTTTCTTAACGTGGGTTAACTTAACATCAGCCATGATTCTACTGCCTCAATCTAAATTCATACCTTAGGTGAGGAGCAAACGCTCCACCCACCTGCTTAGGTTGTGTTATTTCACCGAGCCTGCCAGCAAACCGCGCACTAAATAACGCTGTAAGCTAAAGAAGACACACAAAGGAATAATGATGGTAATAAACGCAGACGCCGTCAGAATTTCCCAGTTACCACCACGCGAACCTAACAACTCACGCAGCTGACCGGTTAACACCATGTGCTCAGCATCGTTACCAAGGAACACCATGGCAATCAGCAAATCATTCCATACCCAAAGAAACTGGAAGATGGCAAAAGACGCTAAGGCAGGAAATGATAATGGCAACACTATTTTACGGAAAATATCGAAGTCCGATGCACCATCAACCCGTGCCGATTCAATAATTTCCCTCGGCAAACCAACAATATAATTGCGCAGTAAATAAATCGCTAAAGGCAAACCAAAGCCCGTATGCGCAAGCCAAATCCCCACATAGGTTTTGGAGCCTACGCCGAAAAATTCACCAATCATGTTGTAGCTTTTTAGCAACGGAATCAATGACATTTGCAACGGCACAACCAGCAAACCCACCACAGCCGCCACCAGTAACGCACGACCAGGAAAACGCATCCAAGCAAGCGCATAGGCCGCAAACGCCGCCACCAAAATAGGAATAATGGTCGCTGGTATTGTGACGGTTAACGAATTAATGAAAGACTTGCCCAAACCTTCTGCATTTAATACTTCACGATAGTTTTCTAACGTAAAGCGTGGTGGAATCTCGGCAGTGTAAAAAATACGGTCACCGCGGGAACCTTTCCATTGCGTCGGCGAAGAAAATGCATAATCGCCATTCTCCAGAACCTGTAAGGTCTCACCTTTTTTAAGTTCAGCAACCGTGCCGACATCAAATTCATCAGGCCTTAATGAACTAGCGCCAAATTGGATTATTTGGCCTGCCGATCCTTCGAAAAGATTACCGCGAATAACAAAGCGGTCGCCCTCTTGAACTTGAGCCTTTGGCTCATGAGCTCGAGCAATAAGGCGCTGTTCTGACGTCGACAATGCGGTCCACCAGCCAGACGTAGACAGTTGGTTTTTATCTCGAATCGACGAGATAAACAAACCTGCTGTAGGAATAGTCCAAATAATGACAAGGAACAACACGGTCGCATGAACTAAATAGGTTAACGGCGTGCGTTTAGAAGAGGTAATCATATTAACGGCCCTCCATTTCTGCATTGGCGCGACGAATGTTCCACACCATGATAGGAATAACCAGCACCATAATAACCAACGCAATCACCGCGCCACGGCCAAAATCACCACCGCCATTAAACATCCAACTAAACATTTGATTGGCCAATACTTGTGTTCCCCATTGGGCATTCGTCATCGCCAAGACAATATCGAATACCTTCAAAACCAAAATAGTAATGGTGGTCCAAACAACGGCAATGGTTCCCCAGATTTGTGGCACCATAATTTTGTAGAAAATTTGAAAACCATTCGCGCCGTCTAACACGGCAGCTTCAATGGTTTCATCCGGAATACCCCGTAATGCCGCGGATAAAATCACCATGGCAAAACCCGTTTGAATCCAGACTAAAATAATCATTAAAAAGAAATTATTCCAAATCGGAATAGTAAGCCAAGTCTGAGGTTCTCCACCGAAGAACACGACCAAGGCATTCAACAGCCCTATTTGGTCTTCACCACCAGTGCGAAAATCGTAAATAAATTTCCAAATAACCGACGCGCCAACAAAAGAAATGGCCATGGGCATAAAAATCAGGCTTTTGGCAATGTTGCCCCACCAAATACGATCCGTCATGGTCGCAATGATAAGGCCAAAAAAAGTCGCTGCCGTTGGAACAACAATCAGCCAAAGCATGTTGTTACGAAAAGATTCATAAAACTCATCGCTGCCAAATAGCCATTTGTAATTAGCAAGTCCGACAAACTCTTCGCCGCTACGACCATAAAAGGACAAGCGAATAGACTCAATCACAGGGTAGAACAGATAAAACGTCAGCAGTAAGACCGCTGGGCCTAAAAACAACCAAGGGCGAATCGCATTCGACGTGCGTAAATTTTTCGTTACCACGTTAGCGGAACAGTTTTTCGTCGGGAAAATTTTATCTAGCAGGAAGTTTGAGCCATAAAAATAAGCGGCACATCCCATAACACCTAGGATCATGGTCACTAACGCTGTGGCAAGCTGTCCCATAGAATCTCCAAAAATATCAATGCAGTGACACATTAAAAGCCGTCATCCGCTTCACATACAAAAAAGCCCTAGAGTGAGAGTTCACGCTAGGGCTTCTCACGAAGTTACTTCAACGCATCCCATGTTTTTTGGATGTCGTGAGCGACTTCTTTGGCGTCTTTACCACCCGTGTAATCGACCATGCCTGTCCAGAAGGAACCGGCACCAATCTTACCTGGCATCAAATCCGATCCATCAAAACGGAACGTCGTTGCATAACGTATGATTTCACCTTGTTTTTTCGCCGCTTCGCTTGAGTAAACCTCTGGGTTCGCTTTCAAGTGAGCAGAGATAAAGCCCGTTTGCGCCATCCACAATTCATGAGAGATTGGCGAGCGAATGAAATCAATAAAGGCACGTGCGCCTTTAGAATCATTGGTGATGCTCATCAACGTTCCGGCGCCCAATACTGGGTTGCCCAAATCTTTAGAGGCGTACGCTGGGAAGTAGAAGAAATCGGCGTCTAGACCTAACTTGGTTCCTTCGGGGAAGAAAGCAGGAATGAATGATGCTTGACGATGTAGATAACATTTAGGCGGTGATTGGAACATGCCTTTTGGGCTATCACGGAAATCTGTAGACGCAACCGCGCCGGCACCGCCATCAACAAACGCATCATTACGAGCAAACCAGCCAAACTCTTCGATGGCACCGACAACACGAGGGTCGTCAAATTTAATCTCGTTGGTTACCCATTTGTCATAAACCGATGCAGGTTGTGTGCGAAGCAATAAATCTTCTACCCAATCTGTTGCAGGCCAACCTGTTGCGGCACCCGAACCCAAACCAATACACCAAGGCGTGCCGCCATCTGCGACGATCTCTTCCGTTAGCGCTTTCAGATCTTCCATGGTTTCTGGTACGTCGTAACCTGCATCTTCAAAGTTGTCAGGCGAATACCAAACCAAGGACTTCAAATCAGCACGGTAAAATACACCGTAAAATTCTTTTGCGCCTTTTTTGTCTTTAAAGGTCGCTAGATCAACCCAAGATTGGCCCGCTGCGTAGTCTTTTACAACGTCATTTTTTACGGTATCGCTAAGCGGCGTCAGAAAACCTTTTGCGGCCAAATCAGCGGCTAAGCCCGGCTGAGGAAAAACCGAAATGTTCGGCGCGCTGCCCGCTTGCGTATCAATCACGACTTGCTGCTCGAAAGAATCTGAACCAGCGTATTTCACTTTAGCGCCCGTTGCTTTTTCAAAGTAAGCAGTAACGCGCTCAAAATTGTTTTTTTCGTCGCCAGTCCAAGGACCAAACACAGAAATTGTTTCACCAGAAAGGTCGACAGATTTTAACGCTTCATAACTGTCCCAGCTAAAGCGAGAATCCTCACCTGGTTTAAATAAGAGGTCTGCTGCATGCACAGCATTTACGGAAAGTGTCAGGGCTACTGCCGCGGACAATAGAGATTTTTTCATCATTGCTCCTTACAGGCTCGCTCGGGAAACCCCTAGCACGCCTTTGTTTTTATTATCATAGGACGAAACAAGGTAAAACATGTCTTCTATAAGGATTAAGAAGGAATTTGATTATTAACAATCAAACACAGAGCTTCAAGCGCCTAACCTCCTTAATATCGACTTAATTGTTTTTAAAATTTAGTAGATTATGACGAAAGTGCGAATCTCGTTTTACGGGTCTGTTTTGTACAAAAAACCAGCAAAGAAGAGAATTTATTATGAATTCAGCAAGTTAAGTATAAAAAAATCCGTCAAAAACATCATTTTTTTACTTTTTTCTTACACATTAAAAAGAGATTTACAGGCATAAAAAAAGCGTGGACATGGCCACGCTTTGTCGTTCGACTTAACACACTAAATGGATTCTTAACCGTTTAACTAATACGCCTTCATATTTTTTGAATGCCTGTATTTATTAAAAACGATCTAGCTGAGCCTGAGCTTGCTCTAAAGACGGCAATGATGGATAGGCGCCTAATTTCGTTACTGAATCCGCACCACAAGCGGCGGCAAAACGAATAATATCCACGAGTTGCTGCTGAGAGAATACCGCCAAAGAGGCACGGTCTCCGCCTTTTTCTGCCAACTGATAAAGCAAGCCGCCAACGAATGCATCGCCCGCGGCGGTGGTATCTTTTACTTCTACTTTAGGCGTAACCACCTCACAGACTCCGTGTTCCAGCGTATAAAATCGAATAGCGTTACCGCCGTCCGTCAACACAAATAAGGTCACGCCAGCCGCAAGGGTCTGTTCAATCAACAAGAATGGGTCTTCTGCCAATACGACAAGCTCTTCCAAACTGGCTTTTACAACATCACCGCTTTGCATCCAATCGATCACTCGTTGAATATCGACTTGCTCATTCGGCCAAAGGTTCATGCGTAAATTCACATCGATACTGACAATCCAATTCGCCGCACGCGCCATGCTGACACCGGCCAACGTCGCCTTGGTAATATCAGCGTCCGTCAAGGTATTAGAACACGTATGAAAAACACCTTTGCTGTCTGCGAACCAAGCCGCATCAAAATCTGCTTCTTTAAACAAAATATCAGCCGATGGACTACGGTAAAATTCAAAACTACGTTCGCCGGTATTGTCTAAACTGACGAAAGCCAAGGCGGTTTTTGCTTCTTTTGTCATCAGCATGTTACTGGTATTCACGCCGTACTCATCAAGCGAGGTTTTCAAGAAATGACCAAACGCGTCGTCGCCAACTTGACCCACAAAGTGACTATTGCCACCCAAACGAGCCACCGCAACAGCAACATTCGCCGGCGCGCCACCCGGAAACTTAGTAAAGGATTCAAGCTCTCCAGCTTGAATGGCCCCATTAGAAAGAAAATCGATTAAGGCTTCGCCGAACGCCATTACTTTTGTTGTCATTGTTGTGTTCTCTTTTTTTGGTACGCAGACAGTCGCTACGCGGGTATAAATAAGGTCAGGTTAAAAATTATGCAGTGACAACAGCATTAAATCAATTTAATTTATTTAACCACTATACCCAGCAACCCAATATGGGCAATTGGTTCACTGACACTTTCTTGTTAGACTCGAAATTATGTAACACTGTTTATAACAAATAAAACACTAACCTTTCACTGAGCAAGAGAATGAACCACGCTAAATGTATCTATGTTGTAGACGATGACGACGAGATTCGCACCCTGCTCAAAACTTACTTAGAAAAACACCAATTTACGGTGTTAACCGCCGATTCTGGCGAAGCATTTTTAGCCGATTTTCGAGCAGAGCAAAATATTGATCTTGTCATTTTAGACATCATGCTGCCCGGTCAAGATGGTTTTGCGGTGTGCCGTTCCTTACGAACACAATCGCAAGTCCCCGTGATCATGCTTACAGCAAATTCTGATGAAATGGATCGGATTATTGGCCTAGAAATTGGCGCCGACGATTATCTTGCGAAACCTTTCAACCCTCGTGAACTGCTCGCTCGCATCAAAGCAATCCTAAGACGCATGGAACACAGTGAAGTTGTGGAGATGGCACCCGTTGCCCATCGCTTTTACCGGTTCTCACACTTCACACTGGATACAATCTCGCGCGAGTTACACTTTGAGGACGAAAAAGAGTCTTTGTCCGGCGCTGATTACAACCTTCTTATGTTATTTTTAACCCACCCCGGTGCCGTACTAACGCGAGACCTCATCGCGGAAAACACACGTGGGCGTGACAGCGCACCACTTGATCGTTTTATTGATGTGCATGTCAGCCGCTTGCGCCAACGTTTGCGAGAAGACGCTCGCCACCCACAATTAATTAAAACCGTTCGTGGCCAAGGCTATATTTTAACCGCTAATGTCGAAACGATCAGCGATGTCCACTAGCACACCGCTGAGCAACAGTTCGCGCATCAAGCGCTGGTCTCAGTCGCTTACTGGGCAAATCCTGATCATCATGGCGCTGGGCGTTGCCAGCGCTCAATTCATCAGCTCGACCATCTGGCTACGACAACTCGAATCCGATACCGAAGAGAATGTACGTGAAGTGTCTAAACACATGGCATTTCGTATCGCGGCAACCGTCAGTTACTTCACGTCTTTACCCACTAATTATCGCCACATTGTCATCGATCAGCTACAAGACATGGGTGGAACACGCTTCTTTGTGACTCTCAACAAGGAAGAGATTCGCATCAATAACATTCCCAATTCACCACTCAAAGATATTGTTAAAAACGAGGTGCAATCGACTCTTATTAAACAACTGGGCATTCGTGATGCCAAAATCGCCTTTTCCAACCCAAGCGATCTGCACGTCATCAACAACCAGACTCGCTTGGTGGATTTACCAGAACGCTGGGGACACCACAGCTTATTAGTGAAACCGCTAACACCACCGATTATTGTCATTCAAATTCCCGTCAATGACACCGATTGGTTGTACCTTGCCAGTTTAATGCCTGACCCTTATTTCTTAGATGGTACGTCGGCACTCAGTGGCGACCGTTTGTTTTCCATGGCGATGTCCGTCATTACCGTATTACTACTCACTATTCTTATACTCAGACGCGTCACTCGCCCCTTGGCTACACTCGCTCGCGCGGCGGAACGCTTTGGGCAAGGTGATTGGAGACCCATTAAAGAAGTCGGCAGCGTCGAAGTGCGCAATACCGCCAAAGCCTTTAACGACATGCAACGGCGTATTCAGCGCTACTTAAATGATCGTGAAAGATTGTTTGCGTCCATCTCTCATGACTTAAAAACCCCGATTACACGCTTACGCTTACGGGCAGAAATGCTGGATGAAGATGACATTCGCGATGCGATGATCCGCGATTTGGAAGATTTGGATATGTTAGTAAAAGGCGCATTGCAAAGCGTCAAAGAAACCGATATTCATGAAAATCGTATCGAAGTAAATATTTCTCGAATGCTCACAGACATGCAGTCCACCGCGAATATACACGAGACCAAACTCACCGTTGTCGGTGAGTTAGAGCATCCTTTTATTGGTAAACCACTGGCCATCAAACGCTGCCTCGGCAACCTGGTCGACAATGCTTTGTACTACGGCAAAACCGCCACGGTTTACATCGAAGACGATGAAGACGAAGTGTGCATTCGCATCTGTGATCAAGGTCCCGGCATCCCGATTGATAAAATGGATAAAGTCTTTCAACCTTACACTCGCCTCACGCCCGATCACTCAGGTCATCCAGGCGGCATGGGATTAGGGCTCAGCATTGCCCGAAACATTGCCCGCGCCCACGGTGGCGAAGTAACCCTAAGCAACCATATTGAACAAGGGCTAGAAGCCAAGCTCTGGCTGCCAAGGCACTGACCTCTTGTGGAACTTGGCACGCTTTATTTGTGCAAGCAAAGCGCAATAAAATCGACACGAAAAAGCAACATTGCAAGACTTCGTTACAATAGGTTGCTCTACTTTACCCCTACTTGTTAATTCCTTTGCTAAATTCTGTAACTCGAACGTACGCATACGCTGATATTCAGATGGCGACGTCGAGACGAATAACGCAATATCAAAACATGTTGATGTATTTGATTGGACGACATAACAATAACAAAGGTTGCTATCATGAAAAAAATTGCTTTCGGTTTAACCACAGTTGCACTTTCTCTAGCCGCTGCTACTTCTCAAGCTGGTGAAGTAGAAGTTCTACATTGGTGGACATCAGGTGGCGAAGCCGCTGCGATCAATGTGCTTAAAGAAGAAATGGTTGGTGCAGGCCACACTTGGAAAGACTTCGCAGTCGCCGGTGGTGGTGGTGAATCTGCCATGACAGTTCTAAAGTCTCGTGCCATTGCAGGCAATCCTCCTTCTGCGGCTCAAATCAAAGGTCCAACTATTCAAGAGTGGGGCGATCTAGGCTTCCTAACCAATCTTGATGACGTTGCAAAAGCAGGCGAGTGGGATGTTGTTCTTCCTCGCGTTGTTAGCGATACAATGAAATACGATGGCCATTATGTTGCGGCGCCAGTTAACGTTCACCGTGTAAACTGGATGTGGGCGAACCCTGAAGTATTCCGTAAGTCAGGCGCGTCTATCCCGACGACTTGGAAACAATTCATTGTTGAAGCGAAAAAAATCAAAGCAGCGGGTTTCACACCACTTGCTCATGGTGGTCAAGCTTGGCAAGACGCGACTTTATTCGAAGCCATTGCTTTGTCTAAAGGCGCTCAATTCTACAGCAGCGCGTTCATCGGCTTGTCTGATAAAGCACTACGCAGCAAAGAGATGTTAGACGTATTTGATACCTTCAAACAAATGCGCGAATTCGTTGATCCAGGTTTCTCTGGACGTGATTGGAACATCGCAACGTCAATGGTTATCAATGGTGACGCAGCAATGCAAATCATGGGTGACTGGGCGAAAGGTGAATTTACCGCTGCAGGTAAAAAAGCCGGTATTGATTACGTTTGTTACCCTGCACCAGGCACAAGCGGTTCATTCACGTTCAACATTGACTCTCTAGCCATGTTTAAAGTGGACGGTAAAGAAAAACAAGCAGCTCAGAAAGACCTTGCTCGTTTGATTCTTGAACCTAAATTCCAAGAAACATTCAACTTGAACAAGGGTTCTATTCCTACACGTTTGAACATGTCTCGTGAGAAGTTTGACGCTTGTGCGCAGTCTTCAATGGATGCCTTCCTAGCAAGCTCAACGACTAACAGCCTATTACCAAGTATGGCTCACGGCATGGCTGTGAACTCTATGGTTCAAGGCGCTATCTTTGACGTCGTCACAAACTTCTTCAATGATGACAAAATGACATCTAAAGAAGCCGTAGACAAACTAGCTCGCGCTGTTAAAGCAAGTATGTAAGATCCCATTTGCAACATTAAGTTTGCAAATAAGCATACGAGGCTGGCCCTCTGGTCAGCCTCTTCGTTTCTCCCTGTAGTGAAGCATCAATTATGAATACTAAAGCCGCCAATTCTGGGTCAGGACAGACTCAGTCAGGACGTCCTGCGCGCCTAAACTTGGCCGACTGGATGCCGAAAATCGTCATGGCCCCCACGGTGATCGTCACCTTGGTGTGCATCTATGGCTATATGATTTGGACCGCTGTCCTCTCTTTTACCAATTCTCGTATGCTGCCGTCTTACGACTTTGTCGGCTTTGATCAATATGAACGCCTATTCAACAATGACCGTTGGATGGTGGCACTGACGAACCTAGGTGTCTTCGGTGGGATGTTCATTGCTATTTGTTTGTTCCTTGGCGTTACGCTGGCCATTTTCTTGGATCAAAAAATTCGCGCAGAAGGCGCACTTCGTACTATTTATCTTTACCCTATGGCGATTTCTTTCATCGTCACAGGTACCGCGTGGAAATGGTTGCTAAACCCAACCAATGGCCTAGAAAAAATGATGGTGAATTTGGGTTTCGAAGACTTCACGTTTAATTGGCTAGCGGATCCAGACATGGTTATTTACTGTTTGGTTATCGCTGCTGTTTGGCAAGCATCTGGCTTTGTTATGGCCTTGTTCTTAGCCGGTCTTCGTGGTGTTGATGGCGACCTTATTAAAGCCGCACACCTTGATGGCGCGGGCATATTTACAACGTACCGTCGTATCATTTTGCCGTCACTAAAACCTGTTTTCTTTAGCGCCATGGTTATTTTATCGCACATTGCGATTAAGAGTTTCGACTTGGTAGCCGCTTTAACCAATGGTGGCCCGGGTTACTCTTCTGATTTGCCGGCGAACTTCATGTATGCCCACACCTTTACCCGTAGCCAAGTTGGCCTAGGGTCGGCTTCTGCCATGATTATGTTGGGTTGTGTGTTGGCGATTTTGGTTCCTTATTTGTACTCAGAATTGCGAGGTGAACGCCATGAGTAACGGTAATTCTATGAATAAAAGTACCGTTGGCCGTAAGACGTCTGGCCTAGACAAAGTATTACGCGTTGCCTTGTACACCGTATTGACCATCGTTGCGGCCTTCTATCTCATCCCGTTTATCGTCATGCTCATTACATCGCTAAAAGACGTTGAAGAGATTCGTACTGGAACGTTACTTTCTCTACCGGCTTCATTGCATTTTGATTCTTGGGTAAAAGCGTGGTCCAGCGCCTGTACAGGCAGTAGCTGTGGCGGTATTTCGCCTTACTTCATGAACTCGTTTCAAATCGTGATACCAGCCGTGCTGATTTCAACACTGCTGGGTGCGATTAACGGTTACGTAATTTCCCTATGGAAGTTCCGTGGAAGTGATTTGTTCTTCGCGTTGTTGTTGTTGGGCTGTTTCGTCCCATTCCAAGTAATCTTGTTGCCAATGGCTCGTACATTGGGTTGGTTAGGCATTGCTAACACGACCTCCGGTTTGGTATTTGTGCATGTGGTTTACGGTGTGGCGTTCACGACACTGTTCTTCCGTAACTTCTACCAGTCAATTCCGAATGAATTGGTCAAAGCAGCACGCCTTGATGGCGCTGGTTTCTTTACTATTTTCTACCGCATTATTTTGCCAGTATCGACCCCTATTATTGTGGTCACTGTGATTTGGCAGTTCACTCAAATTTGGAATGACTTCCTCTTCGGGGTGGCGTTCTCCGGCTTTGACACTCAACCAGTAACCGTGGCATTAAACAATTTGGTCAATACCAGTTTTGGCGGCAAAGAATACAACGTCGACATGGCCGCTGCCATTATCGCCGCTTTGCCTACACTGGCTGTTTATGTATTCGCAGGAAAATACTTTGTACGTGGTTTAACCGCTGGTGCGGTGAAAGGCTAACCGCGACATTTACAAAAACTAGCGAACAACGCACTCGTGCTTTTCATTTTTTTACCACACGAGTGACTCGATAAAATTTGGAGTAATAACATGGCAAACCTCGTCATTGAAAATGTTAAAAAGAGCTACGGCAGTACAGAGATACTAAAAGGCATCAATATTTCCATCAAAGCGGGTGAATTTCTGATTTTGGTTGGGCCTTCTGGTTGTGGTAAATCCACCCTGATGAACTCGATTGCCGGTCTTGAAGATGTAACCGAAGGCCGCATTCTGATCGCCGATAACGACGTAACTTACACAAGCCCGAAAGACCGTGATATTGCGATGGTGTTTCAGTCTTACGCTTTGTATCCAAACATGACGGTAGAGCAAAATATCTCTTTTGGTTTGGAAATGCGTAAAGTGCCAAAAGCAGAGCGCCAAATTGAAGTTCAGCGCGTTGCTGATATGTTACAAATTGATCACTTGCTAAATCGTAAGCCAGCACAATTATCTGGTGGTCAACGCCAACGTGTTGCCATGGGGCGCGCCTTAGCTCGTCGCCCTCAGCTTTATCTGTTTGATGAGCCATTGTCTAACCTAGACGCTAAATTGCGTGTAGAGATGCGTACAGAGATCAAGAAGCTGCATAAGAAGCTAGGCACAACCATCGTTTATGTAACACACGATCAGATTGAAGCTATGACCTTGGCAGATCGCATCGCGGTAATGAAAGACGGTGAAGTACAACAACTAGGTTCTCCGCAAGAAATTTACGATAACCCAGCCAACCTGTTTGTTGCGGGCTTCATGGGGTCACCTGCGATGAACTTCATTCCAACCAAAGTCGTCGAACAAAATGGCGTACCTATGTTGGAACTGGCCACCAACACAACCGTCGCCTTGCCATTCCCTAAACCAGAATCGCTAAAAGACTATGTTGGCAAAACCATCTTATTGGGCTTGCGTCCAGAGATGATCACAGAACCTCAGCCACACAAAGAAGGTCAGCCTTTTGTTACCACGACCGACGTGGAAGTAGAAGTGACTGAACCAATGGGTGCCGACACCATGATCCTGACGCGTGTGAACAATGCAGAGATCAACTGTCGCTCTAACCCTATGTACCCAGCTGAAGCAGGTTCAATCATCAAGATGATGTTTGACACATCCAAAGCGGTTGTCTTTGATAAAGAATCAGGTCGACGTCTAGACCTCTAATTGCCCATTTTTATAACGGTTTAGCTATTTAAAGCACGCCTGCGACAGAGTTTATTCCTCTCGCAGGCTTTTTTTTGTCAAAACGCCGTGCCTTTTGAGTACTCCCTTTTTCTTAATTACACATATTCAAAACGTTGCGCCTTAGATTTGATTACTTTTTCTATAAGAAATAGAATCTGCCTACTTAAAAAAACTAGCCACGACAAGGATTTGTTGATGACGTATAGCAAGATTGAGCTGGATAAGCTCATGGCGTTTGAGTACCACTATGTAGAAGGTGGTCTAAGCCAAATAGACAAACGTGACCTTCAGTCTATATTGCCAAAAGGAATAACCGCCGACGCTCTATTAGAAAAATTTGCCGCAGGGGAATACGCTCTTCTGACGGATATTCCCATCACACCTCTGCTGCTTCAAGACTCAAGTAATTTCATATCAGGTGAGTGGCAAATCAACCCTGATGCAGAGTCAAACTTTCAGCCCAGCGCCTTACTCGCACTGCAAAATCGTCTTAATATGGGGGGTGTAGGTGGTGGAGCATCCGCTTTCGCCAACCAAAATAATGGCAACCTTCACCCAGCCCAACCGATTCATTACACACCGGAACCTGTCGTACCAGACAGCAGCACTCAACAACGTCAAGCGCCTTTGGCTTACGAATACAACATAGAAATCGCTTTTTCAGCAAACAACCCCAACCACCCCGTTAATCTGAATACAGTTTTAACGGACACCAAAGGCAAAAATCCTGTGGGAAAATGGGATGCCAGCCCAACAAAGTATGGCACGAGATACACAATAAAAAGCAATTCTAACGCTTTTCACAATCTAAACTTTCTGGCCACAACCAACACTATGGGGCTTTCACTAAAAAATGTTGAAATGGTGACATTAGGGTCGGGCAAGATTAATGACGCCTTTATTCCCATCATGCCTACTATGCAGCGGGGCGAACGCTTAGGGTTAGCCACCACAGGCTATCTTTACCATTTCAAAGGCAACTCCCTCATCCAGAAATACCAATGGCAAGATGACGGCACCTTTAGCCCAATGCCGAATAACACAGCGAATTACACCTTCCATCACGCTAGTATGGCGCTGTTGGTGTATTGGAAAATGGCTGGCAATGTGGTGAAAGATCAATACCTCGTCTACCGAGCCGAATCGATGCCTGATACCGAGTTGAGTCAAGTTTCACCAGAATGGTTGGACAAACATGGCGTTCACTTAGACATCGACGCTTTATTGAAGGTCACCCAAACACCAATACTTGAAAGAGACGCGCAAGAAAAAGCCACCACTAAAACTAATTCATCCACCCACACCGTCATAGAAGACCCAAACACTCAGCAGCGTGAAACTTGGTTGGACATTGCCAAACAATATGGCCTATCGGCCAAGGAGCTTCTGAATCAAAACCTCCGTTACGATAAAAACCCAGGGGCGCTCAAAATAGGCGATACCTTACGCGCCAAACAAACGGCGGAAGAACAACCTGTCGTCTTCGAGCTATCTGAATGCCCGCCGGAGACGCCTAGCACCTACAACAACCCACACAACAGCCACTACGTCTGCAGTGAAAAAAGCATAACGGTCACCAACAGCGCACTCGTTCTTCCATTGGAAAAGCGCAAGGTAAAAAAAGGCCTGCCGCTGGTCAACATCAAACCCGAACGTATTCTACGCATTGGTGTTTTTTTTGACGGTACAGCAAACAACAAAACCAACGATGCTTATAAAGAAAAATATGGCGATCATTCTCGCACCAACATAGCCAGATTATTTGAGGCTTACCCACAAAAGCTCGGTGAATCCGATAAAATTTATGTCTCCGGGGTGGGCACATTAGACCTGGACGAGAAACCCGAGGACGAAAGAAAGGCAATCATCGATGCCGGCGATGACATGTTCTCAGCCAGCTTAGCAACAGGCCTGTTTGATGCCGGTAGCGCGTTTATAAAATGGCAAAGTTTACTCACTCAGCTCAAGAAAATTATTACGCAGACAAAAGATAAAGATATTTATCAAGACATCACGCACATCGCCTTTGATGTGTTCGGTTTCAGTCGCGGTGCCGCCTTAGCTCGTCACTTTATTAATGCCCTCAACAAAATGGGCCTTCCAGATTACGACAGTATTAGAGAAACAGATTGGTATCACACCCCGCCAGGCACTCATCCCAATTTATTAGGAGGGACTCATTACGAAAGGTACAACGCCAATAACGATGGCCACCATGCGGACAATACTCGCACCTCAAGCGTCCGCTTTGTGGGTTTACTGGACACCGTAGGGTCTTTTTATTGGCCCGGCAATGAAAAAGAAGGCGAGATTGAGCTCGAGCTCTTCGCAAAAAGTGCTAAACGCGTTTTTCATATTACCGCCCATAATGAGTACCGTACTAAGTTTCCACTCACCTCGCTGAAAACCAAAGGAAAACTACCCCCAAACTTCTTTGAAGAAGTCTTTCCTGGCGCTCATTCCGATATAGGTGGCGGCTACCCATTTAGTTCGCAATATAAAGCGACAGAATTGGCACCTGTGTTTGGCTCCCCCACTTATGCAACCTATCAACTGGAATTGGTCAAAGTGACGCCTCTGCACACAGTAAACAGCACATTGGAAGATAGATGGAAGGCAAGAGTTCATGGTGGAAATGACCCTGATATCGATATTATCCGCCATGAAACGGTTAAGCGTATTAGTATCGAATGGGATACCCAATCGTTCAAAGGTCTTGGCATGCACGGCCGAGTCACCCATGACCACACCAATGCATATTATTACTACCTACAACCCATGGACGCCAGCTTAGCAGGACTCGCCCAAGAACGCCTTAAGCAACAAGCCGAACTCGTTGGGGTTGAATGGAACATGGATAAATACACCCAAACGGAAGATTACATGAACAATAAACCTGTCCAAGCCTTGTGGGAGACATTATCAAGTAAATCCATTGGCACCATACAGGCACCGGACTGGCAAGCGGGCATCGCGCCAATGGCTCATCAAGTGATTCACCGCTCTCATGATCTTGCGATCCACATTGGGTTTAACAGTATGAAAGAAATACTTGTTAATGGCGTAAAAGACAACGAGCACTTTATTCAACGCACACCAGATCAAGTTGTTGGCACGCCTGTGCGTACTGTGTACGACAATAATTCACCCTGCCCGCCAATTAAAGCAGACCCAAACACGTAAGGAAGCAACCGCATGAAGTACATGATCATAAGCCTATGCATGATAACGCCTCTTCTTAGCCTAACTGGCTGCCAATCCATGGGGAATGGATTAGGAACCATCGCAAAAATCGGCAACGGCGGCAGTTTAGATGGCGCCTACAATCTATCTGATATCTGGGTCACCAGTGTGAACGGAGGCAGCGCTGGGTTCGGCTATGGGGCTGTCAATGGCTATCCAGGACCCAGTGCCAGCATCGGCATAGGCGTTCCTAGACACATAAAAGGTTATTGGGCGAAGGAAAATGAAGAGGGCCCAGGGTTCCAATCCTACTATCGAATTTCCGCCGACATAGACAGTGAACTGGCAGAAAGAAAAATTCGGACGCTGCAAAATTACTACCAAAACTATGAAACTATTTGGGGCGTCATGCAAGTTGAGGTGGAAAAAAGTCGTATTAGAGTTTTTTTTGATAGAGGCTGTTCACCTTCGCTGAAAACAAACGACTGCACTCCCAAAGAAGAAGCCGATCCTAATGGTTGGATTGTCAAAGCGCCTGGCTCAATTAGAGATGTGACCGTCCTTTTCGATGGCCAAGGTGAATCCTCACTCACCCCTTTCCCCGGCTCCCCTTATGACGAACGTAGAGTCTTAGTAGAGCCCTTTCGTTTGGCAAACAAAATTACCCTAACCGATACAGAAGGTAACACTGCCACAAATGGAAGAGTCATTGGCGACTTAACCCGAATACAAGGGGATTGGGTGGTCTATGAAAAGACCGCTGATCCTACTGTATTCATAGATCATTATTTCCATATTGATGCGCCGATTGACACCAACGTCGTAAAAGAAAAAATACAGATCATGCGTAAGGGCTTAGCCCACAAATACTTTGGAACAGTAACTTTCATAGAGATTGATGATGACGGCAACATCAAAATCTATTACCGACTTATTTGTACGAGCAATAGTAAGTTATGCGACAGCCTCAAAGAAAGCCGAGCATCCCCTTTCATTATTCGCTCCTCTGATTACGATCTCGATATTTTACTGTTTGAAGGCAAAGCCGAAGAACTAGACGCCCCCTTTGAAGGACTAAGCCACTCACAATAAAGAGTCTACGCTGTTCTTTCCATTTAACAGGTATGCCTGCGACAGAGTTTATTCCTCTCGCAGGCTTTTTTTTGCCAAAAACACTGTATTACTGCACAAATGGTCAAAATTACTGCACAGTCTCTCGAACTTGTCACAAATATGAGATACATTTTCATAACTGTAATCAAACAAGCCACTCTATAGTGACACTTGATTATTAAGAATCGAAGTACTGTCGACAAATATCATGAAGGGAACTAAACCATGAAATTACCAAAGCGTTTTATCACGCATCTAGCCATTACTGGTGTCGCGCTCTCCGTAACCGCGTGTTCTATGATGGGACCGCAAAAGCCAGACTGGCAAGAAGACAAAGAATACCGCGTGACGATTTTGCACACCAATGACCACCACGGTCGCTTCTGGCAAAACAGCAAAGGCGAATACGGCATGGCCGCTCGCAAAACCTTGATCGACAACATCCGTGAAGAAGTCGCACTAGACGATGGCAACTCTTTGTTGCTTTCCGGTGGCGACATCAACACCGGCGTTCCAGAGTCTGATCTACAAGACGCTGAACCAGACTTTCGCGGCATGAACATGCTGAAATACGATGCCATGGCATTGGGTAATCATGAATTCGACAACCCGCTTTCTGTATTGAAGAAACAAAAAGAATGGGCCGGTTTTCCTTTCCTATCTGCCAACATTCTAGACGCGAAAACAGGCAAACCACTGTTTGAAGCGTACAAGATTTTTCAAGTAAATGACCTTAAAATTGCTGTTATGGGGCTAACCACAGACGATACTGCGAAATTGGGTAATCCTGAATTCCTAGAAGGTATCCGAATCGAGTCACCGATTAAAGTAGCTCAGAAATTGGTTCCAGAGCTACGTAAAAAAGCCGATATCATTATCGCGGTAACGCACATGGGCCACTATCAAGATGGCAACCACGGCGGCAATGCACCCGGTGATGTCGCCCTAGCGCGTGCTGTTCCTGGTATTGACATTGTAGTGGGTGGACACTCTCAGAATCCATTATTCCAGCCTGATGAGCAAAATGGCACATTGATTCTGCAAGCGCACGAATGGGGTAAATACGTTGGCCGTTTAGACTTTGTCTACAAAAATGGCGCCATTGTGTGGTCTGAATACCAACTAATTCCTGTTAACTTGAAGAAAAAAGTCAAAGACGCGGAAGGCAATTCTGTACGTGTTTTCATTGAAGACGAAATCGCACAAGACCCAACCATGCTTGAAATGCTATCGCCTTATCAAGAAAAAGGTCAGAGCGAGCTGAACGTTGAAATCGGTTTTTCAACCGACGACTTCATCGGCGAGCGTAGCGTTGTTCGTAATCAAGAAACCAACCTAGGTAACTTGATTTCTGTTGCGATGAAAGAAAAAGTGAACGCAGACATCGGTGTAATGAACTCTGGTGGTATACGTGACAACTTAGAAAAAGGCATCGTTACTTACAAAAGCGTATTGAAAGTACAACCTTTTGGAAACATGGTGTCTTATGTCGACTTTAGTGCAACGGAGTTAACGGATTACCTGACTGCCGCAGCGGCAAAACAAGCCGGTACAGGGGCTTTTGCACAGTTTGATGGCGTTTCTTTAATGCTAAAAGACGGCAAAGCAACCAACATCATGGTAAATGGCAAAGCACTAAATGCTAGCAAAACGTACCGTATCGCGATGAACAATTACACGGCATCAGGTGGTGACGGTTACCCTAAAATCGTCGATCATCCAAACTATGTAAACTCAGGTTATGTTGATGCCGATGTGTTGGTGGAATACATTCAAAAACACTCTCCGCTTGATGGTGCTAAGTTTGCGCCAACGGGCGCAGTGAAGCGTTAATATCAGCAAACACAAATAAATAACAGACATAAAAAAGCGCCAGTAGAGTATTTATCTACTGGCGCTTTTTTCGCTTAATACGTCACAAAATCAAAAAAGGTTACTGCTTCTTATAGGTTAATGACCAAGTCAGCGGTGTCGGTAGTTTTTCAGACTCTAGCTTAACGGTAAACAGTAATTCGCTATCGGTTACCTGCTTCCACGTATTGGTACGTTTGCCTCGTTCGGACTCAAGGATAACAACGACGGAATCGCTCGTTTGCTGGTAAGTACCAGAGATTTCAACACCTTCTTCGTCTTTCTTTATCACTTCTGCGCTGGCGGTTAGCGGAATGGTATCCACTTCCGCATCATCACATTGCCACTGAAATTGCTTCTCCTGCACACCTAATAACCACTGTTGACAGATTTGCGTCTGTTTTTTTAATACTGGCCTCGCCAAAGCGCGAATAAAGAAATTCATTTCCTGTGCCACATTCTCAACGGCGACATCTAACTTAGCTTGCGTGCTGTCAGCATCCTGCAATACCCATTGACCATCTAAGTCTACACCTGCTGCTTGCACACCTGAACTGAGCGCAACGCTTAATACACCAACACCAATCAGTCTGTTCACCTTATTTCTCCTTATTTTTATTGTCGTTAGAGACCTTTGCACGGCATCACGAGTGAAACCAATACGAGGCAAAAACAGACGAAAAGCGGAGTCTATAGGTTGTAAATGAGCATTTTGAGTCTGTTTTTAACAAGGTATTGACGAGCACAGTAGCCATGCGGAAATCTCGTGAATAGATAATGGCAAAGAACCACAAGATTGTAAGGCGCAAAAACGCGCACAATAACTGACATTTAGCGCCACGAAGATGGCTTTAGATTCCTTGACGCTCTAATGGGAAAGAAACGCTGCCACACAGATATTGAGTGGCAATATCACCTGTAACAGGTTTAGAGAAGTAATAGCCTTGATATCTCGCACAGCCTATTTTTTCTAAAATATTTTTTTCTATCGGATTTTCTACCCCTTCCGCCAAGACAGACAGATTCATGTGATCCGCCATCGACACAATCGTATTGATGATGACATGACTGTTTGGATCGTTAGAAAGGTCGCGAACAAAGGATTGATCGATCTTTAATTGATTGATAGGGAAATGCTGTAAATAACGCAATGAAGAATAACCCGTTCCAAAGTCATCAATAGAAAACCGAACTTGATGTTCTTTAAGGTGCCACATTTTTTCCGCGACCGACGCGATGTTTTCAACCAACATGCCTTCAGTGATTTCTAAATCGAGCAATCTAGGCTCTATCTGCGTGTTTTCTATGACTTCTTTCACTGTGTCTACAAAACTGTCCTTGGCGAATTGATAAGGGCTAATGTTAATGGCTATGCCTTCAAAAGATGCAGGTAAACCCAGGTCTTGCCATGTCTTTAATTGCTGACAGGCATTGTCTAACACCCAGTATCCAACTTCATCGATGATGCCAATTTCTTCTGCAATGGGTATAAAGCGAGAGGGAGGAACTAAGCCAAGCTCTTCACTGAACCAACGTAATAACACTTCAAAACCTATCAACCTTCCGTTTTTATTCACTTGTGGTTGATAGACTAAGTAGAACTCATCGTTGCGAACCGCACTGTGTAAGGCTTTTTCTAACGCTGCCCGCTCGGCTACTTGTACTTGCATTTCTTGACGATAAAAGCGGAAGCCATTACGCCCTTTCTCTTTCGCCTCATACATAGCCGTGTCCGCTTGACGGAGAACCTGCATGTCATCCACATCGCCTAAAGGAAACAAACTAATGCCAATACTTGCTGAAATAAATAAGTCATTTTGCTCTAAGCGGAACACTTGAGACATCTGAGCCAACAAGGTCTCAGCCAGCGAGGTTACTTTTTTTTGTGCTTCATTAAGTTCTATATCAAGCATTGGTATCAACAAAACGAATTCATCGCCACCAATGCGCACCGCCGTATCCGCTTCAGACAAACAGGAAACAATGCGCTTAGCCGCTTCAACTAAAAGGGCATCCCCCATATGGTGCCCCATGGAGTCATTAATGTTTTTAAAACGGTCTAGATCAATAAATAACAACCCCCCTATTTGCCCATTATCTCGAGCCGTGGTGATGACTTGCTGTAAGTTTTGATTTAAAAAACGTCGGTTGGGTAGATTGGTTAGCGCATCGTAATAGGCCAAAAAATCCACTTGTTCTTGGTCTTTTTTACGCTGGGTAATGTCTCTAAAGGACGCTAAGAAAAAAGCCTCATTGTCTAGCGTAATGATGTTTCCACACACTTCAACAGGAAAGCATTCACCATTACTTTTATGATATTGCGTCTCATATATTTTGGGGTCTCCCTGCGAATTTCTCGTCCACCCTTTCAATGTGCTCGGCTCTTGCTCTGGATCGATATCTTGAATATTTAACGTCAGTAACGTGGGGGCGTCATAGTCTAATAGTCGGCAAGTTTCGCCATTACAATCCAATATTTGGCCTTTTAAGTTGGTGAGTAACATGCACTCGCTGGATTGATGCAACACCGCTTTAAAGTACTCCTCGCTTTTCGCCAGCTCACTCTCTACTTTCTTACGCTTATGCCAAAGTGCCGTAATAGTTCGAGCTAAGATGCCCAGTTCGTCTTCACGGGACGTCTGTTTAAACTTCAATTCGGCTGGTTCGTCTTCTTCTTTTTCGAGCCAGTTTAGTTGCTCAATAACACGATAAAGCGGCCGCGATATTTGGAAATAAAACAGCATAAACATGGCTAAGCTAAGCAAAGACGCGGATATAAAGGACGTGGTAACTAAACGAATACTTCGACGAATAAAGCCATTCGTTGCCGCTGCATTATCAATTGAAACAACAAGAGTCCCCACCACCAATTGATCGTCACGTTTTAAAGGCAAGCTAAAACGTGCGGGTAACCCACTAAAAATATTTGAAGATAACCAGCGTAATGGTAAAGGGGCTAATGACCGATACATGCTTGCCAACTCGTAACCTAAATCATCCTCTAATCTCGCTTTATGAAAACTATTGGAGCGCATCAAGCCAGTCAAAACGGTCTTAGCTAAATCATCATCTAAATAGTAAGCCGCTTCTGATGCCGAACTTTCGACAATACGTAACGTCGACATGATCTGATTTTCAATGATTACCTGCTCTTCTTTCCAATCGATAAGAATCTGAAAAGCACTCATAGAAAGGCTTAGCAGTAGCAAAATCACCAATGCCCATTTTGCTTGTTTATAAGACAGTCGCTTACGTAAAGCTAGCATAATCCCTCACTGCATTAGCCTATTGGCGCTCGAAAAAATCGCTGTATTTCTTTAGTATTTCCTCTCTCTTTCCACTCGCACCCAACTCTTTTAAGCCTTTATTCAGTACGTCTCGCCACTTCTCTGCTTCTGGGTACGACCTGCTAAAACACGTGGTGTAATGGTCTAAACCCAACTCTGACACATCATAGAAACTAAGGGAATCGATAACCTGCATACGTTTAGCCGCAAAAATAGCACTATCACGCTCCGTCATGAAAACATCTTGATTACGACGTAATAGCACATTAATTCCTTGCTCTAGCCCTGACACAGAAGAGTAAGGAATATCAGCACTGTCTAAAATGTTGGTTTGAGACCAACCATTTACAGCCGCAACATTGTATTTTTTAAGAATACCTAAAGTAGGAACCTCATCATCCAGAAAAAATCGACGAGTCACAAACGCATTGGCTGAATCACTCAGGTCATCAGAAAATATTGCAAATCTTTCTCGTGAAGGAATCGGGCGACACGACACCGCACCGAGCACCAAACCAGCCTCGACATCACGCATAATGCGCTTCCAAGGTCTAAGCTCAATACGAACAGACACACCTTGCGTGGCGTACGCCGCTCGCAGTACCTCAACATCCGAGCCGTATACGTCTTCCACCTCACCAAAACCAGAAGGCGGCGCCAGTAAAGAGGCATCGATAATATGAGGTGGCAAATGTATGGTGTACAGCACAATCTCTTCCGCACTGGCATTCGCCGTCGAAAAACCAAAAATAACGAAAACACAAGTAACCCAATATCGACGTACTACCTTCACTCTCCGCTCCTAGACTTGATTAAAGCTAATTTGAACATAACCAAGAAAATGTCATTGCCTCACTTAAATATGAAGGACTATACCGCTATGCTCAAGCTTTATCAGCAACTGACATACCAAGTTAAAGCAAAAAATAAAGTGCCGCCCTGTAACAATCAGACAAAAAAAATCTAGCCGAAGCTAGATTTTATTAAATACACCACATCCATTACTTATCGGATAAAGCCGCGCGCTGCGCTTCCATAATTTCCGCAATGCCTTTACGCGCCACTGCCAGCATGCCCATCATATGCTCGTCGCTAAAGGCTTCACCTTCAGCGGTGCCTTGAATCTCAATGAAGCCACCTTTGTCGTTCATAATGACGTTCATATCGGTTTCCGCATTGGAATCTTCAGGGTAATCCAAATCTAAAACAGGTACGCCTTTATAAACACCAACAGAAATCGCCGCGATTTGAGAAACAATTGGGTTTTCTTTAACCTTCTTTTTTTCAACTAAAACGCGCATAGCGTCCGACAAAGCAACAAAACCACCAGTGATAGACGCCGTACGAGTACCGCCATCGGCTTGAATGACATCACAGTCGATTGTAATCGTGTTTTCACCGAGTTTTTTAAGGTCCACCGCCGCGCGCAAAGAACGACCAATCAAACGCTGAATCTCAACAGTACGGCCACTTTGCTTACCACGAGCCGCTTCGCGGTCCATACGACTGTGTGTTGAACGAGGCAACATGCCGTATTCTGCCGTAATCCAACCTTGGCCTTTGCCTTTCAAAAAACGCGGCACGCCAGAAACTACGGTAGCAGTACAAATAACTTTGGTATCGCCACACTCAATTAAAACGGAACCTTCCGCGTGTTTTGTAAAATTACGAGTGATTTTAAGGGGACGTAATTGATCTACTGCTCTTCCGCTTGGGCGCATACTGGTTCTCTCTATTGGTCAACCATCATAAAGTCGCAATTATAACGAACCTACACAAAATTGCGCCCCCAGCGATAGGAAAACGCAACAATAAGCGAAACTGTCGAACACGCCTTCCTTGCGTTACACTATCGCCTTTACTTTTATCTCACATCACCTCTACATTTAGGTATTCAACATGACTGCAAGCATGACCGCCTTCTCACGCCAAGAAGCCGTATACGATTGGGGCACCATCAGCTGGGAAGTCCGCTCAGTAAATCAACGCTACCTAGAACCTAACTTCCGCCTGCCAGAAAACTTTCGCGAGCTTGAATTTGCATTTCGTGACGTGCTGCGTAAGAAGATCAATCGAGGCAAGCTGGAGTGCCAACTGCGCTTTCAAGCCGTCGACAAAGCCGCCACTAGCCTAACCATTAACCCTGACAACGCCCAAGCCCTAGCAAGCGCCATCGACACTCTTGGTACTTGGTTCAAAGACTTAGACCCAGCCAACCCGCTCGACATTTTAAAATGGCCTGGTATTTTAAGCGACTCAGGCACAGACGCCGACATCATGAAAAAAGCCGTCATAGAACTCTTTAACAAATCTGTCGAAGAGCTAATTCAAGTTCGACTTCGCGAAGGTACGCAACTGAAAGAAATCATCGAACAGCGCCTCGATGCGATCGACGCCATCGTTGTCGAAGTACAAGCCAAGCTGCCAGAAATCATCGCCGCGCAAAAGCAAAACCTCATAAACAAACTAGAAGCAGCCAAAGTCGACCTTGACCCAATGCGCGTCGAAGCTGAAATCGTACTATTGGCACAAAAAGCCGACGTCGCCGAAGAACTCGACCGCCTAGCAACACACAACAAAGAAGTACGCCGTCAGCTACAACAATCAGGTCCAATCGGCCGTCGCCTAGACTTCTTAATGCAAGAACTCAACCGCGAAGCCAACACCCTTTCTTCTAAATCCATCGTCGTGGAAACCACACAAAGCGCCGTGGAATTGAAAGTCTTGATCGAACAAATGAGAGAGCAGATACAAAATATTGAGTAATTTTTCTCTCTTATTCTTGCGGCTTGTTCATATCACGACGCAGCGCCTGTAGTTCGAGCTGGAGTTGTTGCATTTGCTCCAATAGCTGTTGCTGTGTGGCTTTTTCAGCGTCTAGCTCGTCTTTGTTATCATCGTCATGCATGGTCTGTACTGCGTTGACGATGACAGCAATGAAAAGGTTTAACATGGTGAAGGTAGCAATGAGGATAAAGGGAATAAAAAACACCCAAGCATAAGGAAAGGCTTCCATTACGGGCCGCGCAATGCCCATGGACCAGCTTTCTAGGGTCATCACTTGGAACAGCGTATACAGTGAAGCGCCTAGGCTGCCAAACCAGTCAGGAAAAGCTTCACCAAATAGCTTGGTTACCATCACAGCAGCCACGTAATACACAAGACCCAACACCATGGCGATGGACAACATGCCATTCAGGGATTTGATTAAGGCACCGACAATTTTTCTCATCGATGGTACGAAAGTGAGTACGCGTAATACACGCAATACTCTGAGCGCGCGCAACACAGCAAACGGTCCACTAGCAGGGACTAATGCTATCCCCACGACAATAAAATCAAACACATTCCAGCCGTCTTTGAAAAAAGCAAAACGGTGTACAAGCAAACGAATGGTAAGTTCAATAACAAACACCGCCAATATGGCCTTATCTAATGCCATTAAAAACGGGCCAACGGCTGTCATCACCTCAGGCGAGGTTTCTAAACCGAGAATAATGGCATTGATTAAAATCAACGCCAATAAAAAACGCTGTATCGTAATGTTTTCAATGAACATCTTTAAGCGCTGACGAATTGAATCTGTTGAAACAAGCGATGTACTGGCCATGAGCTACCTCAATCCTAAACTGTCCCAAACGGGGATTAAATTGACGCCATTTTATGCCAGAGCAGAAGAAGGTCAATCTCTTTTGATGTAAACAAATTGACCTATTAGAGGATGGTAAAAATGCCCTGCTTCCTGTGGCTTTCAAAAAGAAAGGAACCGAAAAATAGACAATTAGGCTTTCGAGTCATGAAAAATACTTGAGAAATATGCGATCAAAAGACTTTTACCAGGCTACAAACGTCTTCGGCCACGATAGCTCAATATTTGACTTAAGCATCAAGTGCCTCATCCAAAGACAGTTCGCCCTTTTGATTCAAACTACGCTCAGAAAAGTTAATCAGTTTAAGCAAAGCAATGGTTTCTTGCTGCTCATAGTAGGCCTGCGAGTCTTGTACAACATTCACTTCTTTTCCGTTCTGAGTGATGTGCAAAGGATCTTCTAAGGAGAGATTATTGGCATTTTCTTTCAGGTTGGTATGACACGGTTTGGATATTCATAAAGCCCCCATTTGCCTACTTTGAAAAGCTTCACCAACTCAGATCAAATTCAGCATAAAGTTGCAAGTCGCCCTTAACATCGTTCCAATGCTCAAACTTCTGCAGATACTCCGCTTTAGTCAGTTTGAGTTGGAAGCTCTCAACGTATGATTTTTCTATATATTTACTAAGCACGATTGGCGAACCAGTGAACTCAAATACCCAGTAATGACGATTATCAGTACTTTCCTTGCCTGTTAAGCTTCTATCAATATCATGCCTTGGTAAGAGTTTTACATTAGCAACGCGATATAGATATTTACCAATCTGATTTCTATCCGAGATTTTTTCGCGAACAGTAACAATGACATAGCGAATTTCGCGCACGATATTTCTATGTACGTTTTGACGATTTGTCGCTACCAGTTGCGTATGGTAGCCCTGTAACTTTCCTGTTCTCGCTTTTTCTAGGTACTCATCATCACGCTCTATTTCATTGATGGGCGCAATCATAGTTAGTCCATTGTGCCTCACAGTATTCACACCATAAGGTGTGATACGAGCAGCATCCTCAACAAAATAGTAATCGTTTGATGTAGTCGGTGAATAAGAAAGTTCTGTTTTTCTATCACCAATTTTTTGCGTTAAGTAACTGCGTAGCCAATGATTATGCGAACCCTCAGAACCCTTACTAGGCAACAATGCAAATGCCCCAATACCAATCTCTCTGATAGCATCTTTATAAGGGTTTTCTTGATCTTTTTGATTATCAAAAAAACCTGGGTATAAGGCAAAAGCCCCCATTACAGGACGACTTTTCAACGGTGATTCATACTCAAATCGATGTTGGTGAATAATGGCGTCTCGGTATCGGTGCATCTGATTAAGGGCATCCTCAGGCACACCGTCTTTACTTTTGAATTGTGTAGAGTCAATACGATACTTAGCATCAAACAGAATAAAAAATGACTCATGATTAGCTAAGGTAACACGAAGTACAATGTCGGGACGCTGCTTAGCAAGCCAAGTTCGATTTACCATTCCTTTTGGTGTGAAAGAAGGCTCATGAGCGAGTTCTATTGTCATCCCATCACTTTCACGAAAGTAAACAAACGCCGCTGCCATTTCATCATCTGGAAAGTGTTTTTCAAATTGCACTTGTTTTAAATGGTTAAGAGTTCGCTCTTCCTCTACAAAACCTAAACTCTTAACAATGGACATTACCTCAATAAAACACCAGACCTCATAAATATCAGCCACTGATTTAATGGATAGCTGAGATTCACCATTGTCTTGATTGAGATAATATTTCAATTGTTGCCAGACTTTATAAACCTTTGAATAACCAGCACCTTGTTGCAAGACTTTGGAGTCAGAAGTTAGTCCTTCAAATGCCCCCACTTCTTCCCAAAGCTTATGTTGAACTATTTTACTGATTTGCTGACGCCACTTTCCTAAGGTAAGTAAAAAGGACTCTGACACTTTGGTTTCTTTGTCATTCGCAACATTTTGAATCAATTGCGTTAGATTCATCTTCGTACGTTTTAGCACCATTTTTATAAAACGATTTTCTGGCGTGTCTACATGTAAGCGTTTATACGCGATGCGCATTCGTCTGGTTGAGCGTTTCTCTGCAATCAGTTCTTTCGCCAACTCTTGCTGTTTGGCTGTCACTCTTTTATTGATGCGGTCTAACTTTTGAACTTTATCAAACGACTGTAAACGATTGTGAGGGGCGTTGATAATACGCTTCAGCCCTTGATTCAGCTCGGTAACTAAACGTTCAAATTGAGCCAACCAAAACAACTCAAACTTTTCAGACCGCTTAATCGATTTACCTTGGGACTGTGTAGTTTTTCCGCTAATGGCATAGCGCCAAAAAGGATAAACCGTGTCTATTTTCTGATTCATCAACCCGAGATCTTCATGCACTACCATTTTTGTTGCAAAAATGGTGAATTGCACAGGCACCGACTTGCTACCCTCGTTCGTTGTGTAGTTGATATGAAAAACACATTTCCCTACATCATTACCAAAGTTAAGCATTGCTTGTAAGGTATTTCTTCTTGGGCTCGGACTAAAACTTTGTTCAATTAAACGATACTTATGACTAACCGCTGGCGAGTCTTTTACAACATGCGCAGCAAACTCAATATCAAACCAATATTGGCGATTTTCGAAAAAGAAGGGTTGAGCCAACTCACCGACAGAGGGAACAGTTACTGAGCTTCCATCAACTAATACCGCAACGTTCTCACCACTCGGTGAAGACATTCCTCGCTGTGAATACGTTCGCTCTAATTTAGAGCGCGGTGAGGTTAAATCTTCACAGGTGACATAAAGCTCGAAGTCATCATGCTTAAAACAAATGGTTTCACGTGTTTTTTTAGCCATTCCTTAACTACCATCCCAATAACATTTCGCAGTCAAATTAAGGCCAAAAAGACGTAAAACCATTATTTAATTGCCTTTGCATCCGTTCAATTTTTTGGCGAGAACGGCAAGGTGTGGTAACAACCTCTTCCGGTTTATCAAGCTTTCCACGCAGCAAATCAGGACGCGTTGTTTGCCAAATACTCGCTAACTCGGTTTCTAACACAGTAGAAAGCTGTGCCAGCACATTGTCGCCAGGTTCACTGGTCAGCTTATCTTCATCGCCTTCTATGCGTGGCAACACTTTGCACATTAAAAAATCATCAAATACAGCAGCTAATTCCACCTCATCTGTTGGTGAAAAACTAATAACAGACAAACATAGTTCGTTAAAAGCGCGGTATGCCAATTCAAAAGGAGTGTTTTTTAACACATCATTAATAGCATTAAAGAAGGTTTTGGTTTTGCCTGCATCTTTATCAGCCTCGACATCCTTAAATAACGCTATTGTCGCTTGGCTATAAACAGGATAACTCAGCGTTTTAGACTTTACTGTTGGCTGAAAGAATTCATCGATTTCATTTGGAAAGAACTCACCAAAATCAAAGCTTAAGGCCCTGTCGATTACTTTACGGGAAAAACCATGGGTGGTTTCATCCATGTTCACCGTACCCGCGACAATCAAATTAAACGGAATAGCAATGCCATGCTGGAGGAAGTAACACCAGATGTCACGTTCAAGATCAACACCCAAATTCAGCCCAAGGTTTTCGGCAAGTAAATTTGAAGGTTTATTAGTGTCGCCCTCATCGAAGCCCTTATCCAATGATCGAAAAAGCTCGCCTTTAATAAGCGGATCGCATTCATAAATATAATCACGGTCACTAGCTTCCAATCTTTCGGAGTCATAACTCCAGCTGCGAGTTTCAAGAATGGATAAATAGTCAGAAAAGTACTGTTCAACAGGCGCGAGATTCATCTCATCAAGACATAACCAAAAAGGTTTAATTTTGTGGAGTGCTTTACCGCGCCAATCAAAAGGTAATCCTTTGCCTGTCTTGTCACGTTCAATTTCTATTATTATTTCTTTCCAAGCTTGTACTATGAAACGCAGTACATCGGTAGCCACATATTCTGGTTTATTACCAAGACGTGAGACATAACCAAGTAAATCACTGGGTTCATGCCAATCTGGACGAACAGGCACTAAACAATAGTTATCCTCTGTTCCATTATTTGATATCTTAGCTTGTTCACGTACAAAACGCGTTTTACCTGTACCAGAGATACCAGCTAAAAGAAGGAAGGGCTTTGATAGAGGTAAAAAAGCAATAGATGCTTCTTTTAAATGAATTAAGGTAGATATGTCTTTAGTCGACTCGATCTTTAAATGATCGAATATTTCGTTGAAAATTGAAGCGAAAACCACCAAATCTCGACTCGTGCTCACTTCAATATTATTATATGCCCATTGATTGCTAAGGTATAAGTATTTGCTATTATCTATAAATGGTTCATTAAAGTATCTTTCGGCTCTACCAGATGTCAAATCTTCACTACTTAAAGGTCGATCGGAAAGCAAAAAAAGCTTGTGAATTTTTCGAACTCCGGAAACTAAATCTAAATATTTTCTTCCATTACTCCCACCTTGCACTTCTTTTGTATAACATAAAAACTGACTAGATAGATCATTTTTGAATATATAAGACAACACTTCTCTAACAAAATTTCTTATATTTGATAGTGTTATCAAAACACCTTCTGATTCATCTTTTTTTGATGGCAAAAATATCGGTTTAAAAGAGCTCTTTAGCGATGGGTATTCCGACATTTGCTTGGCTATTTCGGCAATAGCACTTTGAGTTTCAGCTAAAAGGTTTCCGGCTTGAAGTAAAGGTGACACATAGTAATCATTTCTATCTATTGTTTTCCCTCCCCCCCAACTTTTGTAATCTGAAACAAAAGAGAAGAAGTACTTCAGACTATCTTCACTTAATTCATTAGATAAAAAATATTCACGTATTTTTCTTTTCTCGTCATCAGGTATTCCTTCTTTTCTCAAGGAATCAGCAATATTTTGGAGGTCATCACCTTTATATATTTTACAAAAAATTTCTTTTTGCTGAGATAAGCTATCCAAATAATTAGATAGCTCTGATGCGATATAAAACCAAAAATTGGTTATAAAAATAGCTTTACCTGTAGATGTAGTAATTTTAGTAGAAAACGTAGTCCACTCTACTTTGGCATAGCCATTAGCTTTATTTTCACTCAAATATTTTTCATACTCGGCTTTGAAAGACTCGGGTAATTTCACATCTGAAAATCTAACTTTTTCAACTGCTTCCTTTATTTCTTTAAACTTCTGGTTTAAATCAATTAGTGCCACCCAAATTCTCCTTTATTTTAAATGCCAAAGCATTAATGACAGTTACAGTCACACTGTTACCGAATTGTTTATAGGCTTGAACGGTAGAATCACTATACTCAAATTCATCAGGAAATCCTTGAAGTCTAGCCGCTTCTCTAGGACTGATTTTTCTAGGGTTTTTATTCACTTGCTCAATTAATACTTCACTACCATCTTTATAATATCTAGCAGAGATGGTATTTGTGTAAAGAGAGTCTTCTGTAACAAGTCCATACCCAAAACCTTTACCATTAATTTTGTTCTGTATTTTCCGCCTTTGATGACCTTCCCACAAACGATCAGAAATAGTTAACTTTGGATTGGGGTTAGCTTCTAATACATCTCCAACTCTTGTGTCGAGACCCATTGACTCTGGATAATCAAATTTATCAATCTCACCATCTTTCCAAAGTACAATATAAATTCTTTGTCTATTCTGAGGTACACCAAACTCTACTGATTTCAATATCATAGATTTGGCTAAATTCTGAATTTCTTTGGTACTGCCATTTTCAATAATGCTTTTGGGAATATTGCAGCTGTAACCAATATTTGTAAGTGTTTTTAAAATAACTTTAAGAGTATGACCTTTATCGTGACTAATAAGACCCTTCACATTTTCAAGTACTGCAAAACGAGGGCCTTTTTCTTCAATAATTCTGGCTATATCATGAAATAAAGTTCCTCGAGTATCTTCAATACCAAGCTTTAAACCCGCGTGAGAAAAAGGCTGACAAGGAAAACCAGCAAGTAAGACATCATGATCTGGAATGGTCTCAGGAGAAATTAACGTAATATCGCCAAATGGGAATTCTCCATGGTTTTTTTTATATGTAAGCTGCGCATGTTTATCAAATTCTGAAGAAAACACACAAGCTCCACCAGCTTGCTGAAACCCTAGCCTTACACCACCAATACCAGCAAACAAATCAATAAATCGAAATGATGCATTTTCTACTGGTTTTAGTTTTACATAACCAAACACCTCATTAAAGAAGCTTTTTCTATCTTTAAACAGTCCGTTAATACTCAAGGAGAACTCAACATCAGTACGAAGTTGATCAGGATCAATTATCGCTCGATCACAGTAAAACTGACTCCCTGTTGCAATCGCGTGAATCCATTGGTCGATTACAGCTTGAACTTCCGTGCCATCAGGTGCGTGATCTATGGCTAAAGGCCTGATTAATTCTTCCGCTTGCTGAAGCACACTTAATTCGCTTTTCATTATTTACTACTGCTAAAAATTCTTGATGGATGGCCTTAGAACAAAACACTATTTCGTGCCCTGCTTATCTGCCAAATTGTGTATTCTAAGTATTCAATATTCTAGGCACATCACACTTTGCGTGTCCGTCGTGCCACAAACTCAGTGACAAACGACTACTATTCGACGATGTCATTGAACAAGTACAGGAGGTTCTACTGATAACATATTGGTGTAAGTAGAAATCAATATCTTGCCTATACGAAATGCTCTAGAGAGACTCTGACGCCATAATACGTCAACCTAAGCCGGATTTTTATAAAAAATCGAGAATCTTATCAACTGATGATGAATGAGCAAGCTTAAGATAGGGTATTCGTGGAAGAACTTCTGATAGAAAAAGGTCAGTTCCGCATTACTTTTAGAAGAAAACAGCGCCAAAATCAGACATAAAATTGATCACTGCATCTCACTCACAAACCGAATCATTGAACTTACCTCTTCAGCTTGAAAAAGGTCTGTAAAATCATGATCCGTATAGATTTCTGGGGAAGCGTCATACCCTTCATTAATCGCCTTGCACACCGTATAACGAGGACTATCAGGGTCTTCTCGTTGGGCTTTTTCTTTATGTTCCACCCACAGTTGGTAGTACTGATCGTCCACTCGAAAATAGAATGAGGGACAAGTGTCATTCTCATAGCGGCAACCTTTTAGCGTTACGGGTAGATCGCTTGACTTAAAACCCAACTCAAATCGGCTCATCATTTATCCTTAAAATCATATTAACGGTATATAAAACGGCTTCCCAAGTTCAAGTAATGCAATAGATCCCAAGACTCACTCTGCATCGTGAGAACTCACGTCGTTGCTATCTTGTGTCGTATGTCGATGTCATCGACACATCAAGTTTTCATGTCGAAATTCTTTTACTTTTTCGACATGAAAAATTCAAATCCACATGATATGTCGATTTTTCATGTTTTTTTAAACATATCTAAAATCAGTCCAACAAGCCTTTATTGTCTTGCCAACAGGCATCCAGTTGTTTCTCTATCAGACGCACAGTATCGGCTTTCACACCTAGTGATAAAGCGGTATCACGAAAGCCAGAAAGAGATTCTACGACTTCTTCTATCGCGTGTTGGGCTTGTTTCCAGTTCGCAAAGCTGGCGGTCGTAGCGAGTTTTTGAATGGCTTTTAATGGTGGTTTTTTGCCGTAACCCGCAAATGACGTGGCTTGTTCGCCAAATGGATGAGGGCTAAAAGTAACATCGTAAAAAGGGGCTGGTTGCCAAGTGCCCTTATCGTCTTGTAAGAAGGCCCAGTTTTTACTGTGGTCGTCCTGATTACAGGCAAATAGGTTAAACATGGCACGACGAAATTGCATTTGACCGACCATAGGCGATTTACAAAGGTGTCGACTGAGTTTAATCAAATCTTCGTAATCTAAACTTGGCGTCCGAAAGTCAGAATCTAATAAGCCGCATACACTGTGCATGTGTAATCGACCTAGCGAACCTTGTCTGTTTAACACTCGATCAAAGCGTTTTAAAGCCAGCCAATGGCTAGCGCCAGATTTCGCAGGCGCCTCTATTAGCTTCCACTCTTGAGGTTGAAGTCCTGCGTTTGCAGCCAATGAAAGATAAGCCGCTTCACATACCCCTTCCTCATGACCGAGCGCTAGATTTTTTGAGGTGAACTTTACTAACCAAGCTTCATCATTTTTTTGAGCTTGAGTCCGCCAACGAGTTGGTTGATCTGGACCAAGATACACTTGGGCTTTTGGCCTTGCTCCACCAGAGCTACCAGCAGCAACCAAAGCAGCCAATACCTCTTCGGTTTGTCCGTCAAACAGGCTTTGCGCTTCTAAACCAAGTATCTGAATATCTATATCGCTATCATCGTATTGCTTAAAGTCCGACTCAGGGCTAAAGGAAAGCGCGCCCATCGCAGAATCTCCGACAAAAGTGAGCCTGTCCATTGCCGTAATTTGTGCAGGCAAAATATCATGCTGACGAAATATTCTGTCTTGTAATAGCAGCCCCCAGCCATCGGGTAAGCTGTCGCCAAACACACCATGAACGCCGTGATGGGGCGTTTTTGGCGCCCGTTGTAAATCAGTATTAGCGTTTAGAGTAATAGGCGATACGTTACCAAATTGCTGAATATAATCCGCGTCGTACTGAAAAAAAACGCCTTGTTGGTTTTGCGCTAATCTACCAATATTTACTCTATTTCCTGTTGATAGCGTGCGCTGAACCACCAGTTTTTGAATCGGTTTAAAAGCCATCTTTCAGCACCTCTTCTATGGACGTTGGCATGCTAGGTTGGTTGCTGGTGTTTTGAGTCAGGGCAAAGAGCCGCGATAGATCATCGAGGCTTTGCCAGAGTAGTAATAACTGGCGAAAGGAAATTTGTCCTGTCAGTTCGAACTTTTTAATGGTGGACGCGGGTACACCACTGCGCTCGGCCAACCCATCGCGAGACAGCTTTGCCTGCTCCCGCAGACGACGAAGATGAGCCGCAAACTCGTGCTGTACATCGTTATCATCTAGTAACAGAAAGTGATTCATAGAAATAAGCGTCCAGCTTAATAGATACAATGGTATCTATTATAGATTAATAATGAAATTTTTGGACACTATTGTATCCATAAAATAATTTATTATTTTTTATGTTTTCTATCCCGTCGCCGAAAACGCATTTTTTAATGCTTCAAAAAGCCATTGATGTGCAGGCCCGCGTTTGGCGCCTTTTTTAAACACAAGGTCCACAGGTGCCGACCAAGGTTTGTGGTCAAACGCCACATCAATCTTACAAATATCTCCTTGTTCAACCAGCGGCTGAACCAAAGATGCAGGTAAGTAGGCCCAGCCTATTTGCTGTTTCACCAGTTCTAAAACAGCGTAATTACTGGAACACCACCATGCACTGGGCGTCATGCTAATCAGGGCTTGAGGCTCTTTTTTTAACGATCCACGCACGGCAATTTGTCGAAATGGTACAAGGTCTGATTCAGACAATACTCGCAGCCCCGCTAACGGAAAATCCACATGGCAAACAGCAATGAAATCCACACCGCCCACGTAGCAAAAATCGACTTGTTTGTTCGCTTCCACTTCTGAAAACATCACACCAATGTCAATATTGCCATCGGCAACCACGTGGATGATATCGGGGGAAGCCAGAGACACGAGGTCGAGCTGAACATAGGGAAAAGTAAGCGCAAATAGCTTAAGAGCCGCCGACACATTTGACGCCAATAACGCGTCGTCCACGGCTATGGTTAGCGCACTTTCTTCTTTGCGCAGGATGGATTCGGCGATTTTTTCAAACTCATGGGATTGCGCTAAAAGGGCTTTCGCACTGCGTAGTAAACGCTCTCCCTCTGGGGTTAATGTCGGGCTGCGTGACGATCGATCAAACAGCTCGACGCCCAAATCGACTTCTAGATTGCTTATCCCATGACTAACAGCAGACTGCACTTTGCCAAGCTTTCTTGCGCACGCTGAAAAGGACCCTAGCTCTGCGGATAACACCAGCATTTTGATTTGTTCTAAACTTAACATATGAATAATATCGATAGTTATTAACTTTGAATCATCATAATTATTGATACTATAAAAATCAAACTTGTTCACTCATCCCCCACTATTCGTCGTAAGGAATCATAAAAATGAGCTGGTTATATTTGCTGCTTGCTGGCATGACAGAAATTGGTTGGCCTATTGGATTAAAGATGGCGCAATCTGGAGAATCGAAAGTCACGGGCATTGCCGTCGCGATTTTCTTTATGACGATTAGCGGCATGCTTCTTTGGTTGGCGCAAAAAGAGATTCCGATGGGGACCGCTTACGCTGTTTGGACTGGGATTGGGGCGTCGGGCACTTTTCTGATAGGGATTTGGCTGTATGGCGATCCAACGTCATTAACGCGTTATCTTGGCGTATTGTTCATCATTCTCGGCGTGGTTGTATTGAAATTTGCGCACTAACTTCCCCATCGTTCTACTCGATATTGCCTTGGTGATTTTCCCAACGCCTTTTTAAAAAAGGTAATAAACGCGCTGACAGATTCATAACCAAGCTCTTCTGATATGGTTTGCACTGGTGTGTTAACGGCGAGCTTCTGTAACGCGAGAACGATGTGAAGCTGGCTGCGCCATTGACCAAAAGTCAGTTGAACATGGCGTTTAATCATCCGCGCCAACGTTCGCTCGCTCATGGCAAAATCGTTAGCCCATTGCCCCAGCTCGCGCATTCCTGCGCTGACCAAGTACGAAAGATCCGACGTATTCTTGAAGAGCTTTCCATGGAAATCGCGACGCCAGAAGAAGCTCGCTTCATGCTGGGCCTTAAAGGCAAAGATGCGGTGAATTTTTAGTACTCCGGAATACCAACAATAGTACCGCTTGAGCCGTTCTATCTAGAGGCAGAGTCTTAATACGACTGTGTGATGGCTCAAGTGGTTTATCATTAAGCATCCCATCAAAATACATCACCGTAAAAAAACACCTCAAATAATGAGATAAAACACACCACATTAGATTCTACGGCTTCAATCCCGTTTTATTAAAAGATAATCATTCGTCTCGCCAATGAGTTACCGCGTATCATCGCCACGCTTCACGAAAGCCATTACTACAAAACCAAACAATTAAATCGGCATATTATAAGATTTGATCGGTTAATATCTGTCCCCTATTATTTAACCATCGCATACAAATTTCGTTACGGAAGATGATTCATGACCACCACATACCGCCACTTATTTAGCCGTACATCGCTTATTTTCTGGCTTTGGTTATTGTCCTCCGCCACTTTCGCGACCATTCCAGTGCAAGTCATTGACGGCACAGCCGTAAAGCTTGAACAGTTTCAAATGGGGTACTTTGTTGATCCAACAGAAAAAATGCCTTTTTCTGAAGCTCGACAACAAGTCTTCGAAGTATCATCAAACCGTTTATCGTTAGGCATTAATGCCAATACTGCGTGGGCAAAAATCGAGCTTAAGAATACACGCTCATCCACCGTAAAACTGTACCTTCACGATCCGTATGCGTACCACAATCATATCCTTGAACTTTATGAAGTCGTCGATGGCGATTTAATCCAGACCCGCACTCTGGACATGGATCGTAGAGAAACCCTGCAATGGATGTATCGCGGAAGCGCCGTGTTTGATATCGCATTGCCTCCGAAACAACACAAAACGCTGTATATAAAAAGCGTGTCGTTCTCACACCAATGGTTCACTCTCAATATTTATGATGAAGACCAATCTAAAAGGGCGTTATTAAGTCTATACACAGACATCGCCTTACTCGTTGGCATGTTGCTCGCGCTGATGATTTATAATTTGTTGCTGTTTTTCTCATCACGTTTAAGAGAGCACTTTTTTTATGCCTGTTACCTTGTTTCAGGCGGCTTTTGGATCGCGCTCACTTATGGCTTACTGGCCAACCTATTCGATGTCTACGGGACAATGACATTGAAGTGGCATCTTTCATTAGGCGCCATGCCTATTTTCCTATTATTGTTCATGATTCATATTTTCGAAACGAAGAAGAATTATCCGGTTGAACACTGGGCGCTGTTGTTGAATATTACCTTGTTGGTCGCAAATTCAATCTATGGTTTATTTGATATCGTCACTGCCCTTCACTATGCCAGCACCTTAGCCGCAATCATGATGGTGATCAGTCTTTCTGTCACCCTGTCGATGCTGATACGAAAACACCCCATGGCGCTTTTCTTTTTATTAGGCCACGGCTTATTTGTGTTTTTCAGCACATTGTCCGTACTGTTTTACAAAGGCATTATCGAGTTCAACTACATTAACAGTCACGGCGTTGGCATTGGCATCATGGTTGAGGCGCTGGTGTTATCGCTCATTATTGCCTATCGTATTCGTTTGCTAGAAAACTTAAAAATAGCGCAAGTCGAGCTCAAATTATTGGCTTCCACAGACTCGCTAACACAGCTGTTTAACCGTCGCTATTTCAGCAACGAAGCGAATGCCATTCTGGAAAAAAACAAACGCGCCAAAGAAGCGATCACAGTAGCGGTGCTTGATATTGATTTTTTCAAAAAAATTAATGATACCTACGGACACGGGTTAGGCGACAAAGTCATCATACGCGTTGCCGATGCACTAAGAGCTCAGTGCCGTCGCCAAGATCTTTTTGCACGTTATGGCGGAGAAGAATTTGTCATTTTAATGCCGAATACTTACCTCAACGAAGCCTATACTTTGGCTGAGCGTATCCGCCAAGAGCTTGAAAACGTTGTGATTCCAATTGACCAACAGCAATCCGTCAGCTTTACTGTCAGTATAGGCATTGCCGAGGTAGACGCAGAGACACCAGATCTTCAAGCCGCCATTAACCGAGCCGACAAAGCCCTTTATAAAGCAAAAAATAATGGCCGGAATCAGTCTCAGCGATTTTCACTCTAACGTTCACTGCGTATTCTGCTCATGTATTGAGCCTTGGTGTATGGCCATAGAACACCCAGTAAAGAATGACTAAAGCCATGGGTATTAGCCTTACATTTTTTGAGAAGTAATATGTTAAAGACAATAAAGACCAAGATTATCACGACATACTCTTTGGTTATGATCGCGTTCACGTCCACCCTGTTATTGACCACATTTCTCACTGAGCGCAACCGCGTACTGGATTTGGAATTAGAAAAATCCATCGAAATATCCAGAATGCACGCCGAAGTACTAGGCAACGAATTCAGTCGCTATATCACCATGTTGCAAATGGTGAGCTACAATCCTGAAATACAACTCAGGAATAAAGACAGCATCGAATTTCAATTAAAGAAACTACTCGAAGTAGGTGATGGCGACTTCGTCAATACTATTTATATCGATAAAAACCTAATACTGACGGACGCAAAAGGAAACACTAATAAAGTCACTCACCCCGCGTTTAAAAAAGGCAATGACTGGGCTGGAAAAGACTTCAACATCAGTATGCCGCTCTTTAGTCGATTCGAAAAAATGCCTGTTATTATCGTTGCGGTTCCTATTTTAAACACCTTGAAAGAATGGATGGGCACCATTGCCGTTGCGGTTCCTCTCAGTACGATTAATAAGAAACTGTCTTTTATGAAGTTAACAAAAGGCAGCTACGCTTGGTTAGCTGATGCAAATGGCATGATAGTCTCTCACCCAGATGAAAGCTTTATAATGAAGGTGCAACTGTCCACCACCAACAGCGATACTTTCCCAGGTTTTGGCGACATCGTCCGAAAAACACAGTTAGAAGACCATGGTTATGGCCATTATTTAGACACCAGAATCAACGAATCCAAAGTGGTTACCTTCGCCAAAATAAGCAACTTGCCCGGTTGGAATCTTTTTGTCACCACTCAAGAATCTGAAATTTTTCATGAAATTTACGAAATATTATACAATGTCATCATTACATCATTTGTGTTAATGATAATTTTTCTATTGCTCATCAATAGGTTATCGAAAAAATTAATTCGTCCACTGATCCAACTTTCTAAAGACGTCAAAGCATCGGTAAATAATAAACACCACCACTTTAACGTCATTCAATCCGACGATGAAATTGGCCAGTTGTCTAAAGCGTTTGATGATGCCTTCAAAAAAATACACTCTCATACCGCGTATTTAGAAGAGGTCGTCGGTCGTCGAACACAAGAAATCCACGCAAAAAATGTGATTCTGAAAAGCCAAAACAATGCGCTGGAAAACATTGCCTCAATAGACCCTCTCACTCAACTGTACAACCGTCGTGCGTTTAACGCCCTGATTGAAAAGAATATTTTAGCCGACAACCAAGGTGCACTTTCGCCCACTCTGATTGTGCTAGACATTGACCATTTCAAAAAAATAAACGACCTATTTGGACACGATGTTGGCGACGATATTTTGTGCCGTACCGCTCAAGAGTTATCGAATAATGATGATGAAAACATCATTTGTCGTTGGGGGGGTGAGGAATTTGTCATACTAATTCCCAACACCACACCAGATATGGTTTCAACATACTTGGACGCGTTGCGGACTAAAATATCGCAAGCAAACTTTGCCCCCGTTGAAGCATTAACGTTTAGTGCAGGCGTTGCAACAAGAGCGCCAGATGAGCCCTTTAAAGCGTGGTTTCAAAGGGCGGATAAAGCCATGTATGAAGCGAAAGCGTCAGGGAGAAATAACGTTATTTGGGGTTAAGGGATAACTTAATCATATGTTCCGTTTCATGTTGAAAGAACTTTAAAAGTCACAGATATACAGGTGCTGATCAAATAGCACATGGATCGTACATATCGCCTTACTCAATAAACCGCTGAATCAAAGACTCAGGTAAATAGATCTAATTTATCCGCGGCTTCACCAATGCCCAAACAGCATAATTACTAGAGCACTGCCACGCACTCACGTTGTATTGAAATTTGCACACTAACTTCCCCATCGTTCGACTCGATATTGCCTTGGTGATTTTCCCAACGCCTTTTTAAAAAAGGTAATAAACGCGCTGACAGATTCATAACCAAGCTCTTCTGATATGGTTTGCACTGGTGTATTAACGGCGAGCTTCTGTAACGCGAGAACGATGTGAAGCTGGCTGCGCCATTGGCCAAAAGTGAGTTGAACATGGCGTTTAATCATCCGCGCCAACGTTCGTTCGCTCATGGCAAAATCGTTAGCCCATTGCCCCAACGTGCGCTTTTCACTGGGGTTGGCCAGCAAGGCTAAAGCAAGACGATTAAGTATTGGCTCATCAGGAATAGGAAAATCAAACGCTTCGCGCTCTTGTTCAACCAATTGATCGAGTAAAACCGTGACCAGTCTATCCGTCGCAGAGCCTGCTTCGTAGTCTGGTTCTTGGGTGGCCAATGACGTGGTCAGTTCTCTTAATAACGACGTGACCGTTAGGGTACAGGCCTTATCAGGCATAGAAAGATCGGTTGAATCCACAAACAGCATACAAACATCCGCACAGGGTGAAATCTGATTTCGATGTATCACCATACTAGGAATCCAAACGGCGCAACGTGGTGGAACCAGCCACATTTTATCGTCAATAAAGCTGGTCACAACCCCCGTCAATGGCATGACAAGCTGGCCTTTTTGATGACGGTGCCACGGAGTTTCTTCAATATGCGGAGCCGCTTTTGAGCGTAATACCAAGACTCGCTGAGGGTACTCGTCTGCAAAATTTAGATCTGTTACAAGACGCGATGATTCATTGTCTGTATTTAGCAATTTTTTGTCCAAGTGTCTTAATTAAGTTAAGAGACTAACACCTATAATACGCACCCAACAACCACACGTTACGGGTTGTATTTACCCAATACCTTGATGGAACAGAGATGAAACGTTTACAGCGCTTAGCGCAACACGATGCTGCGTATTTATTATTATTTATTTTTTTAGTGGCGTTAAATTTGCGAGGGCCGGTGACAGGACTCCCGCCATTATTGGATCGGATTAGCCAAGATTTACAACTCAGCAGTACTCAATTGGGGTTGATGACCAGCTTACCATTATTAGCATTCGCTCTGTTCGCTCCTGTCACTTCTTGGCTCACACGGTATTTTCAGATTGAACGCCTTCTTGCCTCGGGTGTCGGCCTAATTGCCATTGGCATGATTATTCGTTCTTTTGGCTCAATCAACACCTTGTATTTGGGCGCCGTGTTTATTGGTGCCGGGATTGCCATTGGTAATGTGTTACTGCCCAGTTTATTAAAGCGTGAGTTCCCGAATCACATTGTTCAGCTTACGGCGATTTATGTATTAATGATGAGCATCGGCGGTTTTTTGATGTCGAGTTTCGCCGTACCATTAAGCCTATTCGCAGAGCAAAACCCCATCGTACTGCCGATGGCATCATCAAGTATGAGTGGCTGGTCATTTGCGCTAATTTGCCAAATGGCGCTGATTCTCTTGCCTTTGATCGCGTGGTTTTGTTTTAAAATCACTCAACATCAAATACCACAAACAGGCACAGTCGAGATCACTCAAAAGGTTTGGCGCTCTGTCACGGCTTGGCAAGTGGCTGGGTTTCTCGCGTTCAATTCGCTGATTAACTACATCGTGGTGGCTTGGGTGCCGTCTATTTTAATAAACAATGGCTACACAGATTCAACCGCTGGACTGTATCAGGGGTATTTGCAACTCGCGGGGGCGTTGCCCTCGTTGATTCTAGCGCCTTTTCTCAGTCGTTTAGGAAGCCATAGACGGCTCTGTTTATCTGCGACGAGCTTAACTTGCTTGAGTGTTTTTGGTTTTTTGTTTCTACCCAACTGGTCTGGTCTTTGGTCCGTTTGTTTCGGCTTCGGTACCAGCATGGGCTTTATCTTAGGATTGTCTTTCGTTGGTTTAAGAACAAACAGCCCAAAGCAAGCGGCGGCATTATCCGGTATGGCGCAGCTCATTGGCTATACACTTGCGGCCGTCGGGCCGGTACTGATCGGTGCGCTTTATGATTGGCAGAGATCTTGGCAAGCGCCTTTGTATGTCATTCTTGTGATTTGTGTTATCTGGATGATGCTGGGGTGGATGGCCAGCCCTAAGCCAAAAAGCTAACGTTTTATGTTGGCGTCGTAACGTGCGGTTCGTAAAGGGAATATGAGAACACCAAATAACGTCGCGACAACACAACCCATACACTAAAGAATGCGACCCACTGACCTAAAAGACGAATTAGGTTGCGACGTCTTCAAGGCTCAGCTTTAAAGGAATGGTGAAGACAAATTTAGTACCAACCCCCACCTCAGAAGTGACGTCAATGCGTCCTTTCATCAGTTGATAGACCCATTGGTTCACTAGGTGCAACCCTAAACCTGTGTGGTTATTTTGACGGCCAGTGGTGATGAATGGTTCAAAAACACTGTCTAAAACATCTGGCGATATTCCATTGCCACTGTCTTCAAAAGAGAATATTAAACTCTCCTTTTCTTTTGAGGCCATAATCGATATCTGACCCTTTGCTGAGCGCTGAAAAGCATATTCAAAGGCATTATCAAAAAGGTTTTGTATAATCTGAGACATCGCGCCAGGATACCCTATCATTTCAATGTCATCTGGGCATTCGATTACAAGGCTAATCCCTACACGGTTTTTAAAGGTGGATTTATAGGTTAATACAATATCGTTTAACACATTATGAAAAAAGAAAAGTTGTGCATCTTGCGCCGTTCTATCCGAAACAATTCGCTTAAAACTAGAAACAATATCGAGCGCTCGAGTGAGGTTCTTGTCCGCTATAAGAAGAGATTCATTCATTTTATCTAGACCATCAGAAGGTGATCGGCCGATTTCTTTGTCTAGCCAGACCTTACAAGACGACATCGCCATTCTGACGCCTCCAAGCGGCGTATGCATTTCATGGGCTAAGCCTGCGACCATTAACCCCAATGAAGACAGCTTACTGGTCTCTACCAGCTCATCCTGTAGATCTACCAACCGTTTATTTGTTAGATTGAGCTTTCGATTAGCATGTTCCGCTTGAGCCTTTTCTTCTTGGAGTAATGTTAATAATCGATAGGTCTCAAATTGTGCGGTAATTTTTCGCCAAACAAGCCAAGCAATAGCGATAAAGCTAAACCCTGCAACTCCAATAATAACGAGGAGTAACCTCCCCCGCCACATGGAAAACGCCTCAGAATGAGAGCGAGCAACAAAATACAAAGAGGAAACCTGTTCGCTTTGAGTGCCTATTACATCATCATCAATGTTCTGTTTAAGAAAGCTCCATAAGCGGCCATTATTAAAAACCCTTTCTAATCCATCGGTCGCATTCATTGATTGCCAAATAATAGGCAAGTGCGTTTTTATATTAAGCCGAGAGTCATTAGAGTGAAGTAACGCCCCCCATTCAAGGCTGCTGTCTGCTGCTAATACCCACTGACCAGTTGTATCCACTATTTCTAAAGACACCTCTTCAGTACTAAATGTGCGAATCAGTTCAAACAACTTACTCAAGTCGTAATTAACCACCAAAAAACCTGACTGATCACCGGTGATTTTTACGACACCACGCACCGTTGGCTGAAAAGGACGAACTATTTCTTTATTCTCTATATTCAAATCCAGAGATGAGATATACACATCATTTTCTGTACCGCGGGGGGCATTTTTAATATAATTTCGATCGGATTTATCTTGTAGTTGAGAGTTTTCAACACGAGTAATTACGCCTGCTTGAGAGTTGATTCTAATCCGCTCTCGGCCATTCGGCATGATCCAGCGCACTTGTGAAATCAAACTAGACGTTTGAGCGAATTGACTAAATTCATCGACAACCAGATCCTCCCAATCAGCCGAGAAAGCGGTGTGATCTTTCGAAGTCAATCGCGCATTAACGCTGTTTCTCAACAACAAGGTAACACGCTTGATGTGCCCCATTTCACGACTAAAAACATTCGCGCTACGGGACAAAACTTCCGATTCATTCCACGCCAACTGACTGGTTTTATTGTCTAAAAATAATCGATACCCTCCCCAGCTAAGCAACAATATAAAAATCATAATACCGGATAGACACACCAGCAATAATGGTTTTTCCCGTGAGAAACATCCACCAAAAGTCATAGGGTTACAGGCCTGATTGAATCCAGTTTATCGTATCGTCTAATGACATCGGCTTGGCAAATAAATAGCCTTGTCCATCGCCACAGCCCAAAGCAAGAAGGTGCTCTTTTTGCTGATCTGTCTCAATTCCTTCAGCAATAACATTCAACCCTAGAGAATTTCCCAGCTCTATGATCATTTTCAAGATTTGCCAATCTTTTTCAGATTCCTCCATTCTCCACACAAAACTATGGTCAATTTTAATCGTTGAAACCGACAAGGTAGATAAATAGGCCAAGGAAGAATAACCCGTGCCAAAGTCATCAATATTGACCCGCACACCTAACGTCTTTAAAACAGACAAGTGTTTGTTAATGGTGCCTTTCTCTTTTATGAATTGAGACTCGGTAATTTCCAGTTCTATCATTTCATTAGGGACATCTTCTTCTTCAAGCAAGGCTTTAAAACGATCGAAGTAATTGGGACGGATGATTTCATTACCAGCGACATTGACAGAAATAGGCACATGAATCCCCATGCTTTTAAGCGTATTAATGGCTTTACAAGACTGCTGTAGCATTTGTTGATCCAATTTATCAATAAGGCCACTGTTCTCAGCCAAGACGATAAATTGATCTGGTGGGATAGAACTTCCGTTTTTATGAGTCCACCGAGCCAGTGCTTCAAACCCAATCAGTGTGTTGTCTTTTAAACTTACCTTAGGCTGAAAATAGGCAACGATGTCGTTATTTAAGATCGCTTCGCGCAAATCTTTTAATAATTCATAGCGGCCAAACATGGCGGTGGCGAGTGTTTCAGAAAAGGCCAAATAAGAAACGCCCTCATATTTGGCTCTTTCTAACGTACTTTTTCCGACACTGACTAATTGCTCGGCTTTATAGGTAGGAAAGTCTGAAAACTTCACCAAGCTAATGGTCAAGTCGAGAGAGTGCGTGGAGCTCTCTACTTCAATGCTGGTATGAATAATAGATTCGAGTGACGATTCGCAGTAATCCTGATCGTCATACACAATCAGCACTAAAGTGTCTCGCTCTAGTAAAGCAATATCAACCGATTTATCAAAGAAATGACTTAAGTGATCATACAAAGACAACGTAAGCTGGTCGCAATACTTAGACCCTAGAACCGATTCGATATAGGCCAAATCTTCGACATATAACATTAATAAGGTGGCTTTTTCCCGTTCCCAAGAGAACATGTCACGTATTTCTCTTACCAACCAGTTTTTATTGTGAATGCCTAAAGCGGGGTCAATATAAGCCAACTCAGTTAATTTACTGTGTAGTGCGACATTACGAAAACCGGCACTAATATTTTCACAAAAAACTTGAAGTAAGTTAATTTCATTTGTGGCGAGTCTACGGTCCAACTTCACCACGATCATATATTCTCGACCGTCTAATTCTTTGTTCGAAAAATACAACACAGAGAAGCCATCCAAAAAAACATGACTCTTCTTTGTATTCGCTTGTTCAATCGCTTCTTTTAAAACAGTTTCTTGAATTACGGATAAAATATATCGATGTATATGAGATGCAAATTCGCCACTGGCAGCAACAATTAACGCTTTTTCTAGCGGCTCCTCTTCAGGGTGAAAAAAGCACACTATCCCGCCTTGATTCATTTTCAATAGCAGACTAATTTCATCCAAAATAGAATGCGTATATTCTAAAATATCACTCTTTGAGGCAATGCGTTGACTCGCTGCAAGCAACAACTGCATTCCGTGACGAGCTTCCTTCATGTCCGAAAGGTGCTCCCACGTGCGTAGGTTACTCAACACTATCGTTTGCAAATGCGCTTGGGTAAGGTCCGATTTACACCAATAATCGTCAATATCATATTGTCCGATGAGATCATCCACTGGCGCCATACCTGGCTGCCCTGTCAACAAAACAATGCGCACTAGGTCATTTCCAATGACGTCACGAATAGTACGAATTAAGCGTAAGCCAGCTTTATCCGTTTCCATCACCACATCAAGAAAGATTACCGAGATGTCTGGGTTCGCCGCAATCACGGTCGCCGCCTCGCTGGCGGACGATGCGGTAAGAAACTCTACCTGCTTATCATCATAATTAAGCGCACTTAAACCGTTCATTAACGCCGCTTGATAATCAGGATCATCCTCTACCGATAAGACTTTACAGTATTTTTTGGAGTTGAACGTTGATTGGTATTGCTTTGTATCAGAGGATAAATCCATTGCATTTTCCATCCTTGTCTTTCGTGGTTTTATCTATTAAATAGTTCTTGAAGCTTAGCGCTTTATATAAAAACTGCCTCATAGGGCAATAACAAATTTTGTAACGAAATATTATTAATTGCCTTCATTATCAACCCTTGGCAGGTTAGCGCGTAAGTTTGTTCGTTTACACATCAAGTTTCACTGTTAAGAAATACCAAGTTTTTACTATTTTTTCGAGAATGTTAACGATACTAGACACAAATATTCAGATGATTTGTTTGTGATATAGTAGAACGTTGAAAAAGACACTGGCAGGCGGATTAAAAGAACCTCATGGACAAACATAAAGGCAATTTATTCATCTTATCAGCTCCTTCTGGAGCAGGTAAATCGACCTTGTACAAGGCGCTACTGAACCAAGACGATAAGGTGCGCATTTCGATTTCTCATACAACGCGTGCGCCAAGAACCGGCGAAGAGCATGGTCGAGAATACTATTTTATCGACGATGAATCCTTCCTAGATATGATTGCGGAAGACGCCTTTTTCGAGCACGCTCAGGTCTTTGATAATTATTACGGCACGTCGAAAGAATCTATTTTTGGCATGTTAGAACAAGGCTTAGATGTCATTTTAGAAATAGACTGGCAAGGCGCACGCCAAATCCGTCAATTTTACCCTGAGGCCATCGGAATATTCATCTTACCGCCGTCATTACCAGCCTTAGAAGAACGACTAAGAAGTCGAGCAACCGACACCGACGATGTCATTCAGCGCCGCATGGCGAAAGCCGTAAATGAAATGTCTCACTACCACGAATACGACTTTGTCATCGTAAATGATGATTTTGATGCGGCACTTTCTCAAATGGCGGCCATATTTATGGCAATGAGAGCAAAAACACCCGTTATGCAAGAAAAAAGTGGCAATCTTATAAATGATCTCTTGTCATTATGAGAAGCCGTTAAGTAGAATTACCCTTGGATAAATAGATAACCGAACACAGAGGTCAAAATGGCTCGAGTTACCGTAGAAGATTGTTTAGAAAACGTTGATAACCGCTTCGAATTAGTGATGGTGTCATCAAAACGCGCACGCCAACTAGCAACTGGTGGTGAAGAAGCGAAAGTGCCTGCTGAAGGGGACAAAGTAACCGTTATTGCACTACGTGAAATAGCAGCGAACTTGATCAACGCAGGCAATGTTGATCTGCAAAAACGCCCAATTCACGAGTTTTAATCTCAATGGTGTCGCTCATAGCACAACTGTCGCACTTCCTTTTTACCTTTGTGAGGTGAGCGATGTATACCGTTGAAGATTTAGCACTGACCTTGAGTCAATATTTACCTTACGATCAAGTCGCTAAGGTAAAACGCGCCTATTATTATGCCGAACAAGCCCACGATGGGCAGCGGCGTAAAAGTGGCGAGCCCTATGTCACCCATCCTCTCGCTGTCGCTGAAATTCTGTCTGAACTTCGGATGGATTGTGATGGATTGACGGCGGCACTTCTGCACGACGTAATCGAAGACACTGGCATCAGCCGTGAGGCACTTACCGAACAATTTGGGGAAGGCGTCGCAAGTCTTGTTGATGGCGTCAGTAAGCTGACGCATCTTGAATTCAATAGCCAAGTCGAAAAGCAAGCCCACAATTTCCAAAAAATGGCCATGGCCATGGCCGATGACATTCGCGTCATCTTGGTAAAGTTGGCAGATCGATTGCACAACATGCGCACATTAGATGCCATGCCAGCCCATAAAAAGCGCCGTATTGCCCGCGAAACCTTAGATATTTATGCTCCCATCGCAAATCGTCTGGGCATGTACAAGGTTCGGGTTGATTTAGAATCTCTCGCTTTTCAAGCTTATTACCCAATGCGCGCTCGAATGCTACAACGGGCTATCCATAAAAAATATGGCCAGCAACGCATTAAAGACACCCAAAAACTGGAAGACACGATTCGATCTGAACTGGCCGCCGACTATATCGAAGCCAGTATCAGTGTTCGAGAAAAACACATTTATAGTATTTATCAGAAGATGGACAAGAAGCGTCGTTCTTTAGATGAAATTATGGACGTCATGGGCGTACGTATTGTCACCGACCGTCACGACAGCTGTTATCGAATCCTCGGGGTTATTCACGCCCTCTTCAAACCCATTGAAGGTCGCTTCAAAGATTACATCGCCGTACCAAAATCCAACGGTTACCAATCACTTCATACTACGGTATTAGGCTCCAACGGCATCCCAATGGAAGTCCAAATACGCACAGAAGAAATGGACTTGGTTGCCAACAATGGCATTGCAGCTCACTGGGCTTATAAAATTGGTGGTTCTTCCAACACACCAAGCAACCATGATCGCGCCACAAAATGGGTGAAAAGCTTATTAGAAATTCAACAAAAAGCACGTAACCCTATTGAATTTGTTGATAACGTGAAAAGTGATTTATTTCCTGATGAAGTGTATGTATTCACACCAAACGGCCAAATCATCGAGCTGCCTTCTGGTGCAACGCCTGTTGATTTTGCCTACGGTGTTCACACGGAAATTGGCAATACCTGTATTTCTTGTCGCATTAACCGCCGACTTGCACCGTTAAGTACGCAATTAGAAAGCGGTCAGACCGTCGAGATCATTACTGCGAAGAATGCTCAACCGAACGTTGCTTGGTTGAGTTTTGCCATTACGGGTAAAGCACGCACTAATATCCGCCATTATTTAAAAGACAAACAACGCGAAAATGCCATTTCTATAGGTCATCGTCTGTTAACACGCTCTTTAAACGCGTTTAAAACCAACATTGATGAGTTGACCACTGCACAAATTACACAAGTATTAGAAAACCACCAACTCGCTGCAATGGACGATCTATTAGAGTCGATAGGCAAAGGTCGCTATGTTGGTTACCTAGTGGCCAGAGAACTGTTTCCAAACATTGATGAAGATACCTTAGTGACACCCAAGTCCTTCAAGGTCAATGGCTCTGAAGGCATGCTGATTTCCTATGCCAAATGCTGTGCTCCCATACCTGGCGACCCGATTGTTGGCTATGTTCAGGTGGATAAAGGCATCGTCATTCATCACCTTAATTGCCCTAACGTTCAAGATCATCTGTCCAATCCTGAGCGATTTATTCATATGGCATGGGGTAAAGACATTGAAGAAGAGCTACACATTAGCCTCATCGTCACTTACATCAACGAGCGCGGCGCCGTGGCAAAAATTGCCAGCTCGATCAGTGACACCGATTTCCAAGTATCGAATCTTGATATTATTGAACGAGGTCGAGTCAGTCGCTTACGATTAAGTATCACCATTTCCAGTCGCATTGGTTTGGCCGATGTCATGCGTCGCATAAAAGCGGTTCGCTGTGTGGAAAAAGTATCGCGCGAAACCATTGTAGGGCGCTAACCTGCCTTAATTCACCCTTTTATTTACCACTTTCTCGAAAAAGGATGCTCATTATGTCAAAACAAGTAATTCATACAGAAAACGCACCAGCTGCTATTGGCCCATATTCACAAGCCGTTCGCGCTGGCAATACGGTTTACTTATCCGGCCAAATTCCTTTGGTTCCTGAAACGATGGAAGTCATCAGTGAAGACATCGTTGAGCAAACGACGCAGGTCTTTAAAAACCTACAAGCAGTCTGCGAAGCCGGTGGTGGCTCTTTAGAAAATGTTGTGAAATTCAACATCTTCATGACTGACTTGGGTAACTTCGCCACAGTTAACGAAGTCATGACTCAATTCGTTAAACAGCCTTACCCTGCTCGTGCCGCGATGGGCGTTCGCGCATTGCCAAAAGGCGTTCAAGTAGAAATCGAAGGTATCATGGTGTTGGAAGACTAATCTCTTCAACTCCATAATTTGAGTCAAAAATAAAAAAAGAGGCCGCGGCCTCTTTTTTTATGCTGTGCATCTTGCGCTTAAAACATGTAGTGCTTAGAAAAGAGAAAGAAGCGAGTTTATGGCTTAAATTCAGCTAATAAAGCCTGATAGCCCACGACATAACTTGGATAACGCAGCGTCCAGCCTTGCGAAAGCAGATATTGGCCTTGAATGCGTTTTCCTGACGTTGGTGTAAATTGACCGCTGTCGCTCACCGCTATTTTTGCGCCAAGGCAGGTGGCTAACCAAAGTTTGACTTCCCACATGGAAACCGGTGTCTGGTCGGTCACAATCACCTGTTGAGGCAATGGTTTATCCATCAGTGCCGCGTTCGCCAGTGCCACGTTTGCCAGTAACACGAGAGCCGATACAACGTCGTCTCGATGCACTCGATTGGTCCAGCTGTTCGCTTGCCAATTTTCACCACTCAGTACTTTTTCTAACAATCTAAAGCGTCCGGCACCATAAATGCCAGAACAACGTACCGCCACGCTGGGTAAAACGGCAGCCAGAGCCTGCTCCGTTTCAAGTAAAATATTAGCGGTTGCCGACTCAGGTTGTGCTGGTGTGGTTTCATCTATCCATTCACCTTGGCTTTGTCCGTACACACTGGTGCTGGAAACGAAAAAGACCTTAGGCGGCTTGGGCATGTTTTTGTATCGACGAATCAATACCTGCGCCGTATCAAAGTAAGCAGCGCGATAAGCCGCTTCGTGCCGACCCTTGGGCGTCATGATCAAAAAAATGAGATCCGCGTCTGGCAGCGCCTCATCACTCATAGTCACAAGATCACCGGTTATTCCCTTCACACCATCAGGAAAGTCATGTTTCGTCCGACGTATGCCAGTAATCGTATGGCCTTGTGCCACTAAGTTCGTTGCCAAACCTGAGCCTAAATCACCACAACCCGCGATCAGTATCTTTGCCATTTATCTTCTCCAAATTCTTACGATGAACTAACGTGATCTTCGAGCCTTGATAAAGCGGCCTAAAAAAAGAAATCCTCAGCAATCAAAAAGGAACGAGTATACTTTATCAAATTATGTATTATCATAGTTATTAACAATGAATCAGCCTAGGTAAATGGTGCGATATGACATTAACGGAATTGAAATACATTGTAATGCTGGCAGATGAAAAACATTTTGGCCGTGCTGCAGATCGCTGCTATGTGTCACAGCCAACATTAAGTGTCGCGGTTAAAAAGCTAGAAGAAGAACTCGGCACCGCGATTTTTGAACGCAGTAAAAGTTCTGTTTATATCACACCACTGGGTGAGCAAATTATTACGCAAGCCAAGCGTGTTTTAGATCAAGCAAGCGTGATAAAAGAGCTAGCAAATTCCGGTAAGAATCAATTAAAAGGCCCCCTCAAAGTCGGGGCTATTTTCACTATTGCACCGTATTTGTTTCCCTTTATGATTCCATCTTTAAATAAGATGGCCCCTGGGATGCCATTGATTATTGAAGAAGATCTCACAGAAAACTTACGTCCTAAACTCCGTAACGGCGAACTAGACGCTATTATTGTGGCGCTGCCTTTTCGGGAAACCGATGTGGTGACGCAACCAATTTACGAAGAAGAGTTTGTGGTGCTGATGCCAAAAAATCACCCATGGACCAAGCTTGAAAGTATAAAAACGGACCAACTTTCTACCGACAATCTTTTATTACTAGGCAAAGGTCACTGCTTTAGTGAACAAGTATTGGAGGCTTGCCCTTTGGTTACAGAGAGTGCGTTTGGTGATGGTCGCACCATCGTTAATGGCAGCTCATTAGAAACCATTCGCTACATGGTGGCTTCTGGTTTAGGCGTAACGGTGTTACCAAAATCAGCGGTGACGAATATCAATCACGATCTTCTGGAAGTACGTCCCTTTACGGCACCTGCACCAAAACGCACTGTGGCGTTAGCTTGGCGAGTCAGTTTTCCTCGACCTAAAGCCATTGAAGCCGTTAGCCAATCAATTCGTGACGCGTGTAAGCATCTAAATCTATAGAGACCAGTATGATCGACGGATTAGATACTCAAGATGTTCGTGACCTAAAAGGCGTTGGAGATGCGATGGCTGAAAAGCTGGCTAAGCTCCATTTGAACACAGTACAAGACTTACTGTTTCATTTGCCTATTCGCTATCAAGACAGAACGCGAGTTGTGCCAATAGGCCAACTTCACTTTGGCGACGAAGCCGTCATTGAAGGGCAAGTCACGGGCAGCGAAATAAAGATGGGCAAACGCCGGAGCCTCCTGTGTCGAATCAAAGATCATACCGGCACATTATGTTTGCGGTTTTTCCATTTCTCTGCCGCACAAAAAAAACAATTAGAGCCCGGTAAGCGCGTGCGTTGTTTTGGTGAGATTCGCCGAGGCAGTTCAGGGTTTGAAATATATCACCCTGAGTACAAGGTCATTGGTGACGAGGAAACACAAGAAGAGTCGGCGCAGCTTACGCCAATTTATCCGCTTACCGAAGGGCTGACGCAAACTAAGATCCGTCAACTTTGTGAGCAAGCGTTAGAACGCTTAACGCCTTATAACCTACAAGAGTGGCTGCCTGACGAAATACGTGAGCAGTTCAGCTTACCGCCGCTTTGTGATGCCATTCAATTTCTACATCATCCATCACGAGACGCCGATTTAGAACTGCTAAGATCAGGAAGTCATCCCGCACAATATCGTCTCTCGTTTGAAGAGCTCATGGCACATCAGCTGTCCCTTATCAGCAAGCGAGTGAAGGCAAAGCAAGATGTGGCGATCCAAGTACAGAGCGCCGGTGAATTAAGTCATCGATTCTTGCAGCAGTTGCCTTTTTCGCCAACCAACGCCCAGCAGCGTGTCTTTCAAGAAATTCTTAACGACCTAAAGACTGGCCACCCTATGCTGCGCTTAGTGCAAGGTGACGTAGGCTCAGGCAAAACACTCGTTGCTGCACTAGCTGCTGCCTCTGTGGTACAGGCTGGCTATCAAGTCGCCATTATGGCGCCAACGGAAATTCTTGCCGAGCAACACTACATTAATTTCACTCAGTGGTTTGAGCCTCTTGGTCTTAAAGTCGCATGGATGACGGGTAAGCTTAAAGGCAAGATTCGAGAAAAAGAGCGCGCTGATATTGCTTCTGGCGCGGCTCAAATTGTGGTTGGAACTCATGCCTTGTTTCAAGACTCGGTCGATTTTGATCGCTTAGCACTGGCCATCATCGATGAGCAGCACCGCTTCGGGGTTCACCAGCGTATGGCTTTACGTGAAAAAGGCATGAAGCACGGTTTTCAGCCACACCAATTGATCATGACGGCGACACCCATTCCTCGTACTTTGGCCATGTCCGCTTATGCCGATTTAGATTGCTCAATCATTGATGAACTGCCACCAGGTCGAACCCCCGTCAATACCATTGTCGTATCGGATCATCGCCGGCAAGAAGTCATTGATCGGGTGAAGAGTGGCTGCGAAGAAGGCAAGCAAGCGTATTGGGTTTGTACACTGATTGAAGAGTCTGAAGCGCTGCAATGCCAAGCCGCAGAAGACACCGCTATTTTATTACAAGAACAGCTTGGCAATTTAACCATTGGATTGGTGCATGGTCGACTCAAGTCACAAGAAAAAGCCGACATCATGGCAAAATTTAAGGCCGGTGACATTCAGCTTTTAGTGGCCACAACCGTGATCGAAGTGGGTGTGGATGTGCCAAATTCCAGTTTAATGGTAATTGAAAACCCTGAGAGACTTGGGCTTGCACAGCTTCATCAGCTGCGTGGTCGTGTTGGCCGAGGGCGGGCGGCAAGTCACTGTGTGCTGCTTTATAAAGCGCCTTTAGGACAACAAGGTAAAGAACGTCTTTCTACCATGAGAGAAACCAGCGATGGTTTCAAAATAGCAGAAAAAGACCTTGAGTTACGTGGGCCAGGTGAATTACTTGGCACAAGGCAAACAGGCCTTTGGGAATTTAAAGTAGCGGATTTACAACGCGATAAAAACTTACTTGATGACGTTCAAAAAGCCGCTGCACTTCTGCATAACCGTTATCCAGACCGTATTTCACCGCTGCTTTCTCGATGGTTACCTAACCACGATCAATACTTAAACGTCTAAACACCTCAGTGATGACATATTCATCTAATGAGACATTGTATTTACTTGCAGATGAGCGAAATTTGATCAAGAATTCACTTAGCTTAAAAGAATCTATATTTTCTCTTACTTAATTGATTCGCTAGAAGGAACTGACATGACTATTTTAAATCACGCACCTCAAGGTACGAGCCTAACCCTGCAAAACTGTGGCTATAGGATCGAAAATGATCGTGTCATTATTTCTATTCAGCGTATTGGTAATGAGAGAACCGAAGACAATCTAAGTGGCACTTTACGCCTTCAACTGTGCGCCTTTCTTCAGGACGTCGACAAGCGTTCAGAACAGCTCGTATTAGCGTCCACCACCATTGGTGAAATAAAAGGACAACACTTTCTTACCGATTGTCACTATGACCTATTTTTTCAACTGCCAACTACCGGTACTTGGCAGCTAGCACTGCAACTCAGCGAATGGGACGGAGCAGAATACACGCTGTGCAATTCTGCCTATTTCGACACGCTTTATCAGGTACAAGCCATTCCGGCTAATTTTGAACCGACAATAAATGTTGATGAGAAAGTAAAAGAAAGCGTGACGCCATCCCCAAAAGTACCTACAACGCAGAAAGTTGTAAAAAAAAACGTCATTGGTTACGTCAATGGTTATCGCGCCATCAATAAATCAAAAGTGGAAAAGATTTTAAAGGTGAAAGGTGTGCCGAAAAAATTACTCGATAAATTGGTAGCAGAGCGCCCTTTTCGTTCAGAAAAGGCCGTACTCAATGTCAAAGGAATGGGGCCCGCCATGTTAAACAAAATAATCGCCGAGTTAACAAGCTAATAAATACGTTATTTCGAATCAGCAGCCATTCGTTAATTACTTAAGGAATATTAACGACCGTGGTGTTTTTTACTTCTTCCATTGCGACATAGGTCCGAGACTCTCGAACATGCGGCAGAGTTAATAAAGTTTCTCCTAATAGCAAACGATACGTATCCATATTGGAGACACGTGCTTTTAGAAGGTATTCGAAATCCCCAGCAATGAGATGACACTCTAAAATTTCTGGAATTTCTGAAACGGCCGTTTTAAATTCATTAAAACCTTCAGGTGACGTTGTCTTAAGACGAATCTCGACAAAAACAAGTAATCCCGCGTCCACTTTCTTTGGATTTACTAAAGCACAGTAGCCTGTAATATAACCATTACGCTCTAAACGACGCACCCGCTCTAAACAAGGAGTGGCACTTAATCCTACTCGACTCGCCAATTCAACATTCGATAAGCGACCATTAATCTGCAGTTCACGTAGAATTTTTTTATCTAGGCGATCGAGCGGTTTTGATGAGTTATCCATCTGATGTGGATCTCCTTACATGACTTCAATTGATGTTTAAGTCTACCATGCAGGTTACGAAGTATGGAAAGTGCTTTATTCAATATATTTAATACGGGTATTTGAACAGGTTACAAAAAAGCACCAAAATGTTGCGAAAAAATATTTTCGAACAAAATAGAACACGCCACGGTCATAATCGCCCCACTACTGTGCACAACTCTTATTCAGAATAGGCTACAGCCCTTGTTCCCCGCGACTTTGAAAAAATCGTATCTCTTCACAAAAATATAAAAATTCACGCTTTAATCTACTGAAAGTGCAAAAAATGAGTATGGAACACCTCCTTGCTGATATTTTATCCTTGACTACGCCTCCAAAGAGTAATTCTATAGGGGAATGTGATGACCTTTGTAGAGGAATCATCTACATATTCCAAACAACAAGAATAATTAAATGTTGGCACTAACTTTGCTTTGCTTAACAAGCAGATCTTAGGATCTGGTATCTAAAGTTCAGCAAGATAACAACATATATAAAAACGCCTGGGAGGCTCAATATAATGAAATCGAATGTTGGTAAACTACTGTCTACTGCAGCCATCGCCGTAACTATCAGCGCTGGTGCAGCCGCATCTACTCTTGAAGATGTAAAAGCAAAAGGTTTTGTTCAATGTGGCGTAAGCCTAGGCGTACCAGGATTCTCAAACGCCGATTCAAACGGTAATTGGTCTGGTATTGATGTTGACGCTTGTCGCGCAACCGCTGCTGCAATCTTCGGTGATGCTCAAAAAGCAAAATTCACCCCTCTTTCAGCGAAAGAGCGTTTCACTGCACTACAGTCAGGAGAAATCGACGTACTAACTCGTAACACGACGTGGACTTATACTCGTGACGCATCTCTAGGTCTAGATTTCACTGCGGTTAACTTCTATGACGGTCAAGGCTTCATGGCTCGTAAAGCGCTTGGGGTTACATCTGCACTAGATCTTGATGGTGCAACGGTTTGTACAGAACAGGGTACAACGACAGAATTGAATATGGCTGACTTCTTCCGTAAACATAAAATGTCTTACGTTCCTGTTGTTGTTCAAAAAGCAGATGAAGCTTTGGCAGCGTACGCTTCAGGTCGTTGTGACGTTTTCACTACGGATAAATCAGGTCTAGCGGCTCACCGTTCTAAGTTAGCCGATCCAGCAGCTCACATTATTCTTGAAGAAACTATTTCTAAAGAACCTCTAGGTCCTGTTGTGCGTCATGGCGACAACCAGTGGAAAGATATTGTGACTTGGGCAATGTTCGTTCAGGTTAATGCTGAAGAAATGAACATTACTTCTAAGAATGTTGCTAAAATCAAGAAAGAATCAAATGATCCAGGTATCAAGCGTTTATTAGGTGCTGAAGGCGATATGGGTGCTCAACTAGGCCTATCTGCTGACTGGGCTTACAACGTCATCGCTGAAGTAGGTAACTACGGCGAAGTGTTTGAACGTAACGTTGGACCATCTACACCAGTAGGTCTTCCACGTGGTATTAACAAATTATGGACTGACGGTGGTGTTATGTACGCGCCACCAGTACGTTAATACCTAAAAGCTACCTGCTTCGGGTATTTACCCAGCGACTCTAAAACACTAGAGTCGCTGGGTTTCTCCCCCCTTCCTTACACATCTGACGAGCATTTCAATTGCCTGAACTAAGATGAGCGATAAAACAACTTCAAGTAATAAAAGCATTTTGCATGATGCTGGCACTCGTGCCCTAATCTTTCAAATTGTGCTTCTAGCAGTGGTTGTCTTCGTAGGTTATTACTTATTTAGTAACTTACAAGCAAACCGAGCTGACCAAGGTATTTCCACTGGTTTTGCATTTTTAAACCAACCAGCTGGATTTCCCGTTCTCATTCACCTAATTGAATACACTGAGGCTGACACCTACGGGCGAGCGTTTTTTGTAGCCCTAATTAATACGGTTGTTATTTCCTTAATGGGGATCGTATTAGCGACCATTATTGGTGTTGTAATGGGCTTAGCCCGTCTTTCTAATAATTGGTTGGTAGCGCGCTTAGCAACGGTATACGTTGAAACGTTGCGTAATATCCCCTTATTGTTACAAATGTTTTTCTGGTATTTCGCTGTTCTTGCAGCCTTGCCCACACCTAAAAACAGTATAGTATTTGCGGATTTTTTCTTAAATAAACGCGGAATCTATTCTCCAAATCCAATAGCTCAAGACGGTTTTGGTTTTGTAGTGGCAGGGTTTGTACTGTCGATTATTGCATCTATTGCTTTAGTCGTTTGGGCGAAGAAACGTCAGACAAAAACAGGCCTTTGGTTTCCTGCTTATTGGGCTTCTCTAGGTACAATCGTTGTTATTACCTTTTTAGCGTTGGCTGTATCAGGCTTCCCTATCGAGTTTGATCTTCCACAAAAAAGCCGCTTTAACGTCACCGGCGGGATGGTTCTTCCGCCAGAGTTTGTTGCTGTGCTTGTAGCACTGTCTACTTATACTGGTGCTTTTATTGCAGAAATCGTTCGTGCCGGTATTTTGTCTGTAAATTGGGGGCAAACTGAAGCCGCTCGCTCTTTAGGGCTAAGAGACAGCTTGACTCAACGTTTGATTGTTTTACCTCAAGCGTTACGAGTTATTATTCCACCACTTACTAGCCAATTCCTAAACTTAGCGAAGAACTCATCACTTGGTGCCGCTATTGCGTACCCTGAGTTAGTCGCTGTAGTAATGGGCACGACACTGAATCAAACAGGTCAAGCGGTAGAAAGTATCGGTCTTTGTATGCTGGTTTACGGTACATTGAGTTTGACTATTTCTCTATTTATGAACTGGTACAACAAAAAAATGTCGTTAACAGAGCGCTAGGAGGAAGATCATGGCTATTGAATTTAAACCATCACCAAGCCTTCCACCACCAGTGAATTCTGTTGGTGCTGTGGCATGGGTTCGTCAAAACTTATTGTCGTCCCCTCTCAATATATTTTTAACCTTGTTCAGCTTTTATGTTTTGTATTTGCTTGTTCCACCGGTAATAGAATGGGGCATTCTTACTGCAACATTTGAAGGTGCATCTAAAGCAGACTGTACGGGTGGAGGAGCATGCTGGGCTTTCATCGGTGTGTACTTTGAACAGTTTATGTATGGTCTATATCCATCAGAAGAAACGTGGCGTATTAACTTAGCCTTGATTCTATTGGTGGTTTTGATTGGTACTTTCGCTGTAAAAACGGTTAATAAACTATTCCTCTCCATTGGGATTTTAATTATTTACCCAGTTATTGCTTATTTCCTATTTGCTGGCGGTGTATTCGGACTAGAAGTCGTTGAAACCTCTTTATGGGGTGGCTTGTTCTTAACCACACTCATCGGCGTAGTGGGTATTGTAGCTTCGTTTCCTTTAGGTGTTTTGTTGGCGCTTGGTCGTCAATCAAACATGCCGATAGCGAAGTCTATTTGTATCGTCTTCATTGAAACTGTTCGTGCTGTTCCTTTGATCACTATCTTGTTTATGGCGTCAGTAATGATTCCATTATTCCTGCCTGAAGGTATGAACTTCAACAAGCTATTACGTGTTCTGATCGGTATTACCTTATTCTCTTCTGCTTACATGGCAGAGGTAATTCGTGGTGGTTTACAAGCCATTCCAAAAGGTCAATACGAAGCTGCCGACTCAATGGGATTAAACTACTGGCAATCCATGATTTTGGTGATTTTGCCACAAGCATTGAAATTGGTTATACCTGGTATCGTAAACACCTTCATTGGTTTGTTTAAAGACACAACCCTCGTTTACATTGTGGGTATGTTTGATTTACTAGGTAGGGTCCAAGCCGCTACACATGATTCAAGCTGGTTAGGAACAACAATTGAAGGTTATGCCTTCGCTGGGTTTGTTTTCTGGGCGGCCTGCTTTGGTATGTCACGTTACAGTATGAGAATCGAGCGCAAGTTAGAAACTGGGCACAAGCGAAATTAGTTAAGAATTTGAGGTCTTTATAATGACAGATACAAATATGGCTCGTGCCCAACTTGAGCAGGGCGAAGAAGCAATCATCGAGTTTAATGATGTTAATAAATGGTACGGTGATTTTCACGTACTAAAGAACATTAACTTCAGCATCAAAAAAGGCGAACGCATCGTTGTTTGTGGTCCTTCTGGTTCTGGTAAGTCGACAATGATACGTTGCGTCAACCGTCTAGAAGAACACCAAAAAGGTTCGATTCTGGTTGATGGTGTTGAAATGAACAACAATCTGAAAAACATTGAAGCAATCCGTAAGGATGTGGGTATGGTTTTTCAGCATTTTAACCTATTTCCACACTTGTCGATTCTGGAAAACCTAACGCTAGCACCAATTTGGGTTCGTAAAACACCTAAAAAAGAAGCTGAAGAAATGGCAATGCATTACTTGGAACGCGTCAAAATCGCCAACCAAGCATTGAAATACCCTGGTCAGTTATCTGGTGGTCAACAGCAACGTGTGGCGATCGCTCGCGGTCTTTGTATGCAGCCTCGCATCATGTTGTTTGATGAACCTACATCAGCACTTGATCCAGAAATGATCAAGGAAGTACTGGATGTTATGGTTCAGTTAGCGGAGGAAGGCATGACCATGATATGTGTAACACATGAAATGGGCTTTGCGAAAACCGTTGCCGACCGTGTTGTCTTCATGGACGCAGGGGAAATTGTTGAGGCAAATGAGCCACATCAATTCTTTGATAACCCGCAACATGACCGTACACAAATGTTTTTAAGCCAAATTCTAAATCACTAAACAGTTACTTGGTTTTAAAATCTGTTATATTGACAAAAGCCCCTGTTAGGGGCTTTTTTATTTATGCAGCTTAACCATTGTTTACAAGGAATTTAATGGAATCGTCTCGAGACCTTCAGCCAAACAAGAAATTACGGGTTGTGCATTTAGCTGATCACACAGGTCGATTGCAGGTTATTTTTCCTGATAGCAATATGCTCGATATTGCTGCGGTATCACGAATAACTAAGCGGCGTTTTGAGCCCGTTACCAACTATCACAGTTCGGGCGACCCTCTCATCAAACCCAACAGTATAACGACTATATTAGAAGCCAATATTCTCAAAGAAACTTCTGTGTCAATTCGAACAAAAGTGAATGGGTTCTATCGCGATACGACATCGGCAGAATTAGAAAGTATGTTTTCTGGTCCACTAAACCGCTTCGAAAACATCTCCATTAGTACGCAACTAATAAAACAACCCGTAGACAATCATGAAGACGATGAGGAGCAGATTCTCCAAGCACTCGGACGCTTCCAGTCTATTAGGCTTAAACAGCGCTTAGAAGAGACTCTAGAGATCCCTCCTTTACCGGCGTCTTCACATAGAATTATTCGCCTGTCATCTGACACAAAGGCGGGAACCGATGAACTGTGTGACGTTATCGCTCTTGACCCAAGCCTAGCGGCACAAGTCGTCAGCTGGGCGTCATCACCCTACTATGGTGCTCCAGGCGCCATAGAATCAGTAGAAGACGCTATTATTCGAGTCCTAGGCTTTGATATGGTAATGAACCTAGCGCTTGGACTTTCGATGGGAAATGCATTTCAAGCGCCCGAAGATGGTCCACGTCACTATGAAGACTTTTGGCTCGACTCTGTCTCTAATGCCGTGCTCGTGGAATCCTTGGTCAAAGCCATGCCAAATCAAGGCCGCCCAAAAATCGGTCATGCCTATCTTGCTGGCTTGCTGCATAACTTTGGCTACTTGGCCATAAGCACTATTTTACCGCCACATTTTTCTATCCTTTCTCGGTATCAAGAAGCGAACGCGCATCTGTCTTCTGAGCTGATTGAAATGCAGATACTGCACTTTACCAAAGAACAATTAGGTTCCTGGTTATTGCGTTACTGGAGCTTGCCAGACAATATTTGGACCGCCATCCGATACAGTAAAAAACCACATTATTACGGCGAACATGCCATTTTAGCAAAACTGCTGTATGTCTCATTCCAGCTACGCAATGAAGGGATCATTGAGCCATCCGTTCTGCAGGAAATAGGCCTGACACTAGAAGAGGCCGAAGCGTGTCGTGATGCGGTTTATCAAAAATCTCCAGAGCTGTATAAAATGGTCGCTTTGATTAATAAAATGAATGCTTAACCTCTTATGACATTAATGAACCCCTCAGCCGCCCAGCAATTTGACTATCGATGGGCGCCTGTTCATCGAATCAATAAAGTAAAAGTACCTAAAACGCTCTGGCCTTGGCTGGTCACTCACGACTCTTTGACAGCAAAACTACAAAGCCTCGGCACATTAACGGTTCACGTCATCGAAGACGCTTGGGGGGCACCAACAGCTCGAGAGCGAAAATGTCTCAAGTTGCGCCCAAGGGAAGCGGCTCGAATTCGCACCGTACTACTCAAGGTGGATGGTAAGGCCGTCATATATGCTCGCTCGATTATCCCAGCCAAATCCCTACGAGGCCATTGGCGTCAAGTAAAGCACCTAAAAGACAAGCCCTTAGGCGGTTATTTGTTTCAACATCGTGCACTGACTCGAAGCGCCATTGAAATAACGCAATTGCCAAGAAGTATGTTTCCCAATCAACAAAGTGCCTTATGGGCAAGACGCTCTGTATTTCATCAGTTTGGACCCGGCATATTAGTGAACGAAGCATTCTTCGATGATATTAACCACCTAAAACCGCTGTTTGGATTTTTATGAGTAAACTAAAAGATTACGCAGAATTAACGAGATTTAACCGCCCTATTGGTTCATTTTTATTAATGTGGCCGACGTTGTGGGCATTATTGCTTGCCGCTGATGGCATGCCTGAATGGCATTTGCTCATCATTTTTATATTGGGCGTTTTTAGCATGCGTTCAGCGGGTTGTGTGATCAATGATTACGCCGATAGAAAAATCGATGGAAGCGTTGATCGCACAAAAAATCGGCCTTTACCATCTGGTCGAGTGTCAGAAAAAGAAGCCCTTTTACTCTTTTCCGCACTCTGTGTACTGAGTTTTATCTTGGTACTGTTTACCGATCTACAGACCATCTTGCTGTCGTTCGTCGGCTTAGGGCTGGCAGCTCTGTACCCTTTTATGAAACGATACACCCATCTGCCACAGCTTTTTCTTGGATTGGCTTTTTCTTGGGCTATCCCTATGGCATACAGTGCGCAAGGCGGTGATTTAGCCGATCCAGAATTATGGATGTTGTTCGTAGCAAACTGCTTTTGGACTATTGCATACGATACGTATTATGCAATAACAGATCGTCCAGATGACCTCAAAATTGGTGTGAAATCTACTGCTATATTATTTGCAGAATACGACTTATTCGTCATTCTTTGTTTGCAAGGGTTAACCCTGTCATTATTGACATGGATTGGCTTACTCGCAGGACTGAGTTGGCCCTATTTTGTGTCCTTGTTCGTTTGTGTAGGACTCTTTTATTTGCAGTTTAAACAAGCAAAAAATCGCGATCGACAAGCCTGTTTTCGATCTTTTTTAGACAATAACCGCGTTGGTTACTGTGTTTTTATCGGCCTAGCAGCAAACTATTTTTTGTAATATATGGCAAAGTTGTGACATTTTAACCAAACTGTCACATTAGGCCGCTTTAATGAAACCGTTCCTGAGATGAGGATAAATCCTGTGACCGGTAAAAAAGTATTAATTATTGATGACGAGTCGTCTATACGCGAAATGATCGCTATAGCACTCGAAATGGCGGGCTACGAATATTTAGAAGCTGAAAACATTCAGCAAGCCCATGAAATCATTGTCGATCATCGACCAGATCTTATTCTGGTCGATTGGATGATGCCTGGTGGTAGCGGTATTGAACTGACTCGCCGACTCAAAAAAGACAGCACAACCGCCGAAATTCCGGTCATAATGCTGACCGCAAAAAGCGAAGAAGACAATAAAATCCAAGGTCTCGAAGTGGGTGCTGATGACTACATCACCAAACCTTTCTCTCCACGTGAGCTGGTTGCGCGACTCAAAGCAGTATTACGACGAGCGACACCTCAAGGCGTTGACGAGCCTATCGAAATAGAAGGCTTGGTCCTTGATCCGATCAGCCAGCGAGTCACTATTGGTACTCGCCCATTAGAAATGGGACCAACAGAGTATCGCTTGTTAAAATTTTTGATGACCCACCAAGAACGTGCTTATTCAAGAGCTCAGCTGTTGGATCAAGTATGGGGTGGAAATGTCTACGTTGAAGAGCGTACGGTTGATGTACATATACGTCGCTTACGCAAAGCCATTGGTAGCACCCACGATTCCCTGATACAAACGGTACGAGGTACTGGCTACCGCTTCTCAGCAAAAAGGCCCCTATGAAAACGATTTGGCGAAACACCATTATTACTTGGTTAGCAGGCCTAACGGCTTGCGTTGTAATAGGCCTTATTATTGGGCAATTGTTAGGTGTTTTACTGCTGTATGTTTTGGGATCTTTATACTGGCAGCTGTATCAACTGTATCAATTTCATTATTGGTTACGCCATTCTGGTCGCGCAGCGCCACCAGAAGCCAGCGGCATTTGGGGCGAAGTCTTTGATGCCGTCTATCGTCTGCATAAGAAACAACGTAAGTCCAAGCGTCGGATGCGCCAAGCACTAACGCGAATAGAAAGCTCCACGACCGCCTTAAAAGAAGGCGTTATCATGGCCGACAACCAAGGTAATTTAGAGTGGTGGAATAACTCTGCAGCGCATTTTCTTGGCCTGATGCGTCCTGTTGATCGCGGCCAAGTGATCACTAATATTGTCCGTAGTCCTGAATTTTTCCGTTATTTCAGCCAAAAGCGATTTGGCGAACCCTTGATTATCAAATCTCCTGCGAAAGACGGCGTCTATTTGGAAATTCAAACCACCTTGTACGATAAGAACGATCACCTGATTTTTGTGCGTGACGTGACCCGCCTACATTTGCTGGAGCAAATGCGCAAAGACTTTGTTGCCAACGCTTCCCATGAATTAAAAACGCCGCTCACCGTCATAAAAGGCTATTTAGAAACACTCGACATGTTTAAGGACAGTCTGCCGAAAAGCATGCAAAAAGGCATTGTGAATATGTCTGAGCAATCTGAGCGGATGGAGCAACTCATTGAGGATCTCTTGCTGTTGTCTCGTTTAGAAAGTGACGACAAGCGCGAGGAAAACCAGTGGCACAGGGTCTCAGACTTCGTACAGTCCGTTACCAACGCCACAGAAGCCATCTTGAATGACAAACATACGCTGATAGTCAATATTCCTGAGGAAGCCCGTCTGTACGGCTCCTATAAAGAGCTATACAGTGTCTTCTCGAACCTTATCGTCAATGCTATTAAATATTCACCGGATGGCGGCGACATCACGATTAAGTGGGAATCGAGCGAATTCAACGGCGTTTTTTCAGTCAAAGATTCTGGACTGGGTATCGACCCAAGATACATTCCACGCTTAACAGAGCGCTTTTTCAGAGTTGATAAGGGACGAGGATCAAAAACAGGTGGTACGGGTCTTGGGTTGGCAATCGTGAAGCATGTTTTATTACACCATGATGCCAAACTGCAAATACGCAGTGAGCCTGGCCAAGGAAGCACTTTTTCCTGTCATTTTCCCGCGAGTAGAACACGCACAGACAACATTCCAGCCATCACATCCCACAGTGAAACACCTTCAAATGTACAAGAATAAAACATAACCCCCTCCCAGCCTCCCCCTTATCAGGGGGAGGAGCAATGTACTGTACAGACTTGTTTCTTCACTTTTCAAAGGGATGGGTAGCGTACAGACTTGTTCCTTCCCCTTATTAAGGGAAGGGGGGGGTGGGATTATAAACTGTCGAATAACTGCTTTATAAACGTTTCTTTCTCACTGTCTTGATCGATCAAACTCAGTATCACAGTCAAAAACGTGGAGTCGTGTTTTTTCTCTGTCGTGGCAACCGATTGTATGTAGTAGTTAAGTCTATTTATCTTACCGCCAAACTCTAAGTCTAATACCGCTTGCCCCAGCACCTGTGGTACCACATCATCGCTTTTAATGAACATGGTCGCTTCGGTCTTGCTAAACTGGACAATCATGCAACGAAACTGCTTGGCCTCAAATCGTACCAAGGTAGGGATTTTGACATCCTTAACAACGACGGCGGGGGCATCAGGATTAGTAAACTTCGTCGCTTGCACTGGCGTGGATTTTCCAGCCCCCATCAATACATCCAATGACGCAGAGCTAACGCCGCCAGGCGCAATGGATTCGCGAGGTTTTTGTGACGATAACTTGCCATCGATTTTATGCTTCTTCGCAGCAGATACTACTTTATTGATCAGTTGCTCGCTCGAAAATGGCTTACCTAGATAATCCGTCACACCAGACTGAACCGCTTCCACCACGTGGCTTTTATCACCTCGGCTGGTAATCATCACAAAAGGAACGTCTTCTTTTTTATATTTTGGCTGCTCTCGGCACCACTTAAGCAATTCAACGCCCGTTACTTCAGGCATTTCCCAGTCACACAACACCATATCAAACTGTACTTTCGTCAGCATTTGCTGAGCTTTACGACCGTTCACCGCTTCTTCGATTTCAACCGCCGGAAACTGCTTACGCAAAGTTCGTCGAATCAAGTCACGTGTAAAAGAGGCATCATCTACTACCAAAATTTTTAACGACATTAAAAAGTACCATCAGTGCGATCTAACAAAGCGGAAAAATCACCATGCTCTGACCGGAAAACCGAAATCCACAACAACGTGGCTGCCACAACAGCAATCGGCATAACAAATAAATTGAAGAACGGAATCGTCAGACCAACCATTACTATTGCGCCAAACGTCCAACATAACAAAGGCTTAGAGCGTAATGCCATTCTCATATCATGAAATTTAACCTTATTATTATCAAAGGCATAATCCATATATTGAAGCGACAACATCCAAGCTGAAAACAATAATAACAACACAGGCGCAATAACATTAACAAGCGGAATAAAAGACAGCAAAAGCAATAAAATAAAACGGGGTAAAAAATACAGTATTTTTTGACATTCTCTTTGCAAACTACGCCCAATAATGGCCATGATAACACTGGTGTTTAGGCTTTCATCAAAGACTTTTCCGGTTTCTTTTTCTTCCACTTTTTCCGCTAAAAATGCCATAAAAGGCGCGGCTAAAATATTAACACCTACAGAAAAGCTATAAAACAAAAGCACACTAATAATAGCGGCGAAAATTAGATAAAACAGCCAATTCAAAAAAGAAATCCATTCAGGTAAGTACCCCATTGCAGAATCCATTAGCGTTTGAAAATAGCTAAAGGCGACCATGTACAACAGACCCACTAATATAAAATTGGCCAACAGAGGCGCCAATATAAACAACCTTAACTCTTTCGATAAGACCAAAGGGAACGCTCTTAAAAAAGCCCCGGCGGCTTTAAATGGGTGTGTTATCACGATGTCGTATTACCTTTTTTCTAATTTATATTAAGAAACAAAGAATATCATGAGGACTTTCACGGCTCCACAACGCCTTTCCAATTAAAGGAGTCAATCATCCGAATCAATCGTATTTTCAAGCCTTATAGACATAAGAAGTCATTTTTTATCATACGCTTATGAATCTTACCTTTATCAGACGCATAACCTGATACGCAATTTCGATTGTGACCTTTAGTGAATTGGGGAACTATGAAAATGTAAGACGGATAAAAATCTGTGCAGATAGAGCTTTTAGATATAAAAAAGTGCACACCCAAAACAACTAAAAAGGGACATTATCAAAATGAAAAAAACATTGCTCGCCAGTGCCATCATAGCCACGTCATTTATTGCTCTGCAAGCCCAAGCTGCCGACGTACCAGCCGGTGTAGAGTTAGCCGCGAAACAAGAACTCGTTCGTGGTGGTGGTGCAGAACCCGCAACACTCGATCCGCAAAAAATGGAAGGCACGCCGGGTTCTATTCGCTCAAAAGACCTTTTCGAAGGTTTGTATAATCAAGATGGCGATGGCAACCAAATCCCAGGTGTTGCAACAAGCTACGACGTAAACGCTGACAATACACAATACACATTCCACCTTCGTAAAGATGCGAAATGGTCTAACGGCGATCCAGTCACCGCCGAAGACTTTGTTTACGCTTTCACGCGCGCTGTCGACCCCGCTCTTGCTTCACCATACGCATGGTTCATGGAAATCCCATCCATTGTTAACGCCACTAAGATTATTGCCGGTGAAGCAAAACCATCCTCGCTGGGAGTTAAAGCCCTAGACGCTTATACATTCCAAGTGACACTTGAACGCCCTGTACCTTATTTTGTAAAAATGACCTCTCACCAAACCATGTTTCCAGTACCGAAAAAAGTGGTTGAGAAATGGGGCAATGATTGGACAAAACCAGAACACATGGTGTCTAACGGTGCGTACAAAATGGACGAATGGATCGTCAACGAAAAAATGGTATTCACTCGCAATGCCAACTATTGGAATGATGCCAAAACCATCATCAACAAAGTGACCTATTTGCCAATTGAATCTCCAAACGCTGAGCTAAAACGCTTCCAAGCGGGCCAAATGGACCTGAGTTATGAGATACCAAATGACCACTTCAAACAACTGATGCGCGATATACCAGACGAAGTTGTTGTAACGCCAAAGTTGGGCACCTACTACTACCAGTACAACATCACCAAAGCACCCTACAATGACGTTCGCGTTCGTAAAGCCTTGTCTTATGCCATTGACCGTGACGTGATCACCAAGTTTGTCACCGGTACAGGTGAACTTCCTGCGTATTCATTCACGCCTGAAGTGGTAAACGATTTTTCACCCGCAACGCCAGAATACGCAACATGGACACAGAAAGAACGTAATGAAAAAGCCAAAGAGTTATTAAAAGAAGCAGGATTCACCTCAAGCAACCCTCTGTCTTTTAGCTTGCTTTACAACACCAATGAAAATCATAAAAAGATTGCCATAGCAATTGCTTCTATGTGGAAAAAAACCTTGGGCGTTAGCGTCACATTGGAAAACCAAGAGTGGAAGACTTATCTAGAAACAAAAAAACATCAGCAATTTGATATAGCGCGTGCAGGTTGGATTGGTGACTACAACGAAGCCTCTACTATGCTAGATCTTCTAACCACTACTCACGGTAATAACGACGGTAAATACAGCAACACGAAATACGACAAGCTACTGCACGATGCTCGTACCATGCAGCACCCTGCGGCGAACTACAACAAAGCCGAAGAAATCGCTATTGAACAAGACATGGCGGTCGCGCCTATTTACCAATATACCGAAAAGCGTTTAGTGAAAAGCTACTTAGGCGGCTACATGCCTAACCCAGAAGACAACGTTTACGTGCGTGATATGTACATTATCAAACACTAACGCTTTGTTTTATAAATTGAGTTTTTCCAATATGAAAAGCCGATGTTGAAAACCATGCCCGGCGGCACGTCGTCGCTGGGCATCTCTTGAACTCCCACAGGTTCCTAGTATTAGCCGCCGAACAGCGTGTCTAATCCGGTAATTTTTATGTTTACATTTATTTCAAAACGCATTTTAGAAGCCATTCCAACCTTGTTAATTTTGATCACGGTTTCTTTTTTCTTAATGCACTCTGCACCAGGAAGCCCGTTTTCTAGCGAGCGCACTTTGCCACCTGAAGTGCTAGCAAACATTAATGCAAAATATCACTTAGATGAGCCGGTGATTAACCAGTACTTTTACTATCTAGGCGGTTTACTGCAAGGGGATTTAGGTCCGTCTTTTCGCTATAAAGATTTCACCATTAACGAACTGATTGCGCAGAGCTTTCCTGTCTCTGCTGAAATTGGTATTTGGTCTTTTCTTATCGCGCTTATTATTGGTGTGGGTTGCGGTATTGTCGCCGCACTGCGCCAGAACTCGTGGTTGGATTACAGTGTCATGGGCTTTGCCAATCTCGGGATTGTGTTGCCAAATTTTGTTTTAGCACCTTTGTGTATCCTATTTTTCTCCATTTATAATCATTGGCTTCCACCAGGTGGTTGGAATGGCGGCGCGTGGCCTTATTTGGTTATGCCGGTGATCGCCATGTCCACCAGCTATATTGCACAAATCGCCCGCATCACTCGCGGCAGCATGATTGAAACCATGCATTCCAATTTTATCCGCACCGCGCGGGCAAAAGGCTTGCCGAAATATCGAATTATTCTCCAGCATGCATTGCGTCCCGCCATGTTGCCCGTCATTTCTTATCTTGGGCCTGCGTTTGTCGGCATTGTGACAGGTTCCGTGATTGTGGATGTGTATTTTGGAACTGGCGGTATTGGCCAGCATTTCATTAATGGCGCATTGAATCGCGACTATTCCATGGTCATGGGGGTCACTATTTTGGTTGGCACACTCACGATTATTTTCAATGCCATCGTCGATGTTTTATACGCTGTTATTGACCCAAAAATTCGCTACTAAGGCCTCGTGAATATGATGACTACAAAAGACAAAATTCAGGCCGTCGAACAGTTCGCCGAAAAAGTGGTGGACGTAGAAGGTCGCAGTTTATGGCAAGACGCTCGTCGTCGCTTTTTTTCTAACCACGCCGCGGTAATCAGCTTAGTTATGCTCTCTTTAATTGCTGCCATTGCCCTATTGGCACCATTATTCAGCCAATGGCATTACGAAGATATCGATTGGGAAGCGCTCTCCGATATTTCGGTATTAGGTCGCCCAAATATAGAAAATGGCCACTATTTTGGAACAGACACCTTAGGTCGCGATATCTTTGTGCGCACTATGCAAGGCGGCCAAATCTCCCTCTTAGTTGGCATCATGGGCAGCGCCGTGGCCATTGTTATTGGCACGCTTTACGGTGCCACGTCTGGTTACATTGGCGGACGTGTCGACAGCGTTATGATGCGTTTTTTAGAGATTCTAAATTCTTTTCCTTTCATGTTCTTTGTGATCATTTTGATGACCTTGTTTGGTCGTCATATCTTTTTAATTTTTGTCGCCATCGGCGCCATCTCTTGGTTGGACATGGCGCGGATCGTTCGTGGACAAACCCTAAGCTTGAAAAACAAAGAATACATTGAGGCCGCTTACGCCTGTGGCGTGTCGACGCCGAAAATCATTTTGCGTCACATTGTGCCAAATGTGCTCGGGATTGTGGTGGTTTACGCCACGCTGCTAGTACCAAACATGATCTTGCTGGAATCTTTCATCAGCTTCTTAGGCTTAGGGGTTCAAGAACCTATGACCAGCTGGGGGGCGTTGATATCAGAAGGTGCTCAGAATATGGAAATTGCTATCTGGCAATTGGCTTGGCCACTCGGTTTCTTAGTCGTCACCTTATTTTGTTTTAACTTCCTCGGCGATGGCTTACGCGATGCGCTTGACCCAAAAGACCGCTAAGGAGACCTTATGAACGTATTACAGACAAAAAATTTATTAGAGGTCACTAACTTGCGCGTGAATTTCAGAACGCCAGATGGTTTTGTGACGGCAGTGAATGACCTAAATTTTACTTTAGCGCAAGGCGAGACGTTAGGCATCGTTGGCGAATCGGGTTCTGGCAAAAGCCAAACCGCCTTTGCTCTCATGGGTTTGCTGGCCGGCAATGGCGTTATCGAAGGAGAAGCGCGCTTTAACGAGCAAAACATTCTCACCCTGAATGAAAAAGCCATGAACCGCATTCGTTCTAAAGAAATTGCGATGATCTTCCAAGACCCAATGACGTCATTGAATCCTTATATGAAAGTCGGCAAGCAGCTAATGGAAGTGTTGACCCTACACAAAGGCATGAGCAAAGCGGAGGCGTTTGAAGCGTCGGTCAAGATGCTCGACGCGGTGAAGATGCCAGAAGCACGCAAGCGCATGAACATGTACCCACACGAGTTTTCCGGCGGCATGAGGCAGCGTGTGATGATCGCCATGGCGTTATTGTGTCAACCTAAACTTCTGATCGCAGATGAACCCACCACAGCGTTAGACGTGACGGTGCAAGCTCAGATTCTGACCTTGCTGAACGAGTTAAAAGACGACTTCAATACGTCCATCATCATGATCACTCATGATCTGGGTGTCGTCGCAGGATTATGCGACAAAGTATTGGTGATGTACGCTGGGCAAACCATGGAATACGGTACCGCAGAAGACGTATTTTATCGCCCAACACACCCTTATACGCAAGGTCTGCTAAAAGCCATTCCGCGCCTAGATGCCAATGATGAAATGTTGGCAACCATTCCAGGAAATCCACCTAACTTATTGCATTTACCACCGGGCTGCCCGTTCCACGCACGCTGTGAGTTCGCCAAAGATCGCTGCTTAGAAAGTATGCCAACCTTGCAAGAATTTGCACCGGGTCAGCTACGTGCTTGTCATAAATCCCTTGATGGGTGGGTTGCCTAATGAACACCTCAGATACTATTTTAATGGAAGTGAACAACTTAAAAGTCCACTTCAATATCAAGTCCGATAACGCGTGGCCGTGGGAAAAAGGCCAAGCACTAAAAGCAGTGGATGGCGTCAATTTAACCATTTATGAAGGCGAAACGCTGGGTGTGGTGGGGGAATCCGGTTGCGGTAAATCCACACTCGCCCGCGCTTTGTTACGTCTTGTACCCATTACGGAAGGCAATGTGGTGTGGCTTGGCCAAGATCTAACGGATCTTGATAAAAAACAAATGCGCAGCAAACGCCAAGAGCTGCAAATGATCTTTCAAGATCCATTAGCCTCTCTGGATCCTCGTATGACGGTGGGCGACATTATCGCCGAGCCGCTCAATACCTTTAAACCAGAACTTTCAAAAGACGAGGTGAAAACTGAGGTTCGTAAAATTATGGATCGCGTTGGCTTGTTACCCAATGTGATTAACCGCTACCCACATGAGTTCTCAGGTGGACAATGCCAACGTATTGGCATTGCACGTGCTTTGATTCTGAAACCAAAGTTAGTCGTATGCGACGAGCCAGTGTCTGCTTTGGATGTATCGATCCAAGCTCAGGTGGTCAATTTACTAAAAGAGCTACAAGCGGAAATGGGCTTGTCTTTGGTGTTTATCGCACACGATTTAAGTGTGGTAAAACACATTTCAGATCGCGTTTTGGTGATGTACTTAGGCAATGCAGTCGAGTTAGCCAGTAAACGAGCACTGTATGATAATCCCCAGCATCCATACACCAAAGCATTGCTGTCAGCGGTACCAGTACCCGACCCAAAAGTAGAACGCGGTAAAAAAATACAGTTATTAACGGGAGATTTACCTTCTCCAATCAGCCCGCCTTCGGGTTGTGTCTTCCGTACCCGTTGCCCGCATGCAAACGAAGGCTGTGCGCAACAAAAACCTCTCTTGCAAGTGCTGTCCAAAGAGCATCAGGTAGCCTGTTCGCGTTTAGCTGAAATCACATGACAAGAAAGTAAATGCGATCAAGACATAACATAAAAAGCCGCTTTGACGTCACTCAAAGCGGCTTTTTTGTATTTCGAATACGATGTTATTTCATATCCGCCTAGTATTAACGACAAAAGCCCGCTATTTTTGTCTATCATGTGGAAAACCTCTTATTAAACTGCGTTAAGGCCCTCATCTATGCGTCCACTCTCTCTTCTTGTATTGCTTTTCTTCGGCCTTAGTTCAACTTCGTCTTATGCCCTAGAAAAACCGAAAGGCAGAGTAATGCTAACGGTATCGGGAGCCATCAAAACGACTAACGTAGAACAATATGCAACTTTTGATATGGCCATGTTACAAGCATTACCCCAGTACGTGATCACCACCCATAATCCATGGACAAAAGGCATACATACCTATCAAGGTTTTTCCGCCATCGACCTATTAAAACGCTTAGAAAGCCAAGGCACTCTCTTGAAAGTCACTGCGCTCAATGAGTACATGACGGAAATCCCACTCAGGGATTTTATAGAAAATGGGGCTATTTTTGCCACGCATCAAGACGGTAAGCCAATGAGCGTTAGAAATCTTGGTCCCATTATGATGATCTATCCGTTTGATGAGCGTGAAGATCTGAAATCTGAAGTGTTTTACGGTCGCTCAATCTGGCAAGTAGACCGCATCAAATTGATTGCTTTAGCGGAGTAAAACAATGCGCTTATTCAAGGAAAGTGCTTGGCAATCAAAATTTAAACAATCGGTTCTTTACGGCTTTATTGCTTTTATCATTGCTATTTCTATCGCTGTGTTTGGCATCATTACCTACACCAGTGACAGTTCAAAAGATAACAGCCGTCGCATTTTTGAAAGCTCTTTATGGAATGCCCTGCAACTTCAAGTACAGTCTTATCGTTTTCTCAACTACTTAATTGCATTAGACGAAAACGACTACCCTCTTAACGGTAACGCTTTCTTTGAATATGACCTGTTAATGAGTCGGGTCGATTTATTAAGAGAAGGGGCGGTAGGATCACTTATCCGCACCTTTGAGGGTGGACGAACAATAAGACTACTGAACATCATTAACGGCGAACTCGAATTACTCAGTTTCAATTTGTCCAGGATGGAAGGCGGCGACTCGTCTTATCTCCCAAATTTAATTGATCGTGTTCAACGTATTGAAAGTCAAATTAATGAGTTTGTCACTCTAGTCAACAAAGGCAGCAATAAATACATCACGACTGAACATCAAATACTTCAAAAGAATTTAAACTACATTCAGCTTTTATCGATGGCGCTCTTAGTGTGCTTATTGCTCTTCTGCTTTTTTACCATCAAGGGACTATCTGAGCTAAAAAGGGTCTTTAGACACAATAAAAACCTCACACTAGGCATACAGACCGTTCATGAAGACAAAGCCAACATGTTGTCCTTTATTAACCAAGAAATACGCTTCCCCGTTAATGTCATTATGGGTGTCGCTAACACATTAAATAACCCAACCTCAAAAAACGATACGAAAGCCCTCTCGAAGCATATTGAAGAATCGGGACATCAGCTTCTTCAAACCATAGAAATGCTGTCTGATCTGGCGCTTATTGACGCAAAAAAATTGACACTAACGCCAACCACTGAACACCTACCCAGTATCATCGAAGATTGTCTTACTATTTTTGAACCTCAGATGGCTCGAAAAGACCTGCAGAGCGTTGTCTACATAGACCCTCTTCTGTCTAAGCTCATCCACTTAGATTTTATTCGCACCAAAGAAATCATCATTGCCTTACTTCAAAATGCCATCGCACATACGCCCTCCGGTAGCATCAGTTTACAAATCAGGCCATCCGCATTAAGTGCGCCTAAAATTTCACTCCCAACTGGTATGAAAGAAGCAAGTGTCCTGCAAATTGCCCTTCGAGACACAGGCCTTGGCATGCCAAATGATTTACAGCAGAATTTAAGAATCAACCCCGCTTTACCCATGCAACAAGAAGGACCTATGCCAAGCAAGGTCGGGTTAAGTTTGGCGCTGTGTCATAAATTGGTTTACTTGATGCAAGGTGAAATGCATTTTTCCAGCGCGCCACAAAAAGGCTGTGAATTCTGGATTGATATCCCATTCTATGTACCAAACACCAACCTAACACCACAACAAACCACTTTTAGTTGTCCGGATAAAACACACGCCTTACTCATAGAAACGGATGCACACCTCGCCAAAGTGATCAGCTTACAGCTGGCGACGTTTAATATTGATGTCTCCTTTTCAAAGGATGGTAGTTTCCAAGAACACAAAGACTTTGATCTTGTCATCATAGGTAACACGCCAAAATTCGAACGAGAAGCCAACGACGCAATCTTGCAACGACAAGCAAAAGCATGTCCGATATTCAGCTATCACCCTCAGGCTATTAACACCTCAGAATACCCAATCATAGCGTTGCATTTTCCGTTAACACAAAGCCAACTAGAGCCGCTTATTGCGAGTGTGTTTACTAACCAAAGCAGATCTCCAAAGGCCAATACTCATGATTGATCACGCACAGCTGGACACGCTCACCCAGTTATTAGGCAAAGACACCATCAATCAAATACGCTTAGAATATGTTCAAGACAGTCGTCAAAAAATGACGACATTATTGGACGCTTGGGAGGAAAGAAACTATCAAGAATTGCAGAACGTGAGTCATTCACTCAAATCCTCCAGCTTAAATATGGCGATGTTAGTCTTTGCTAAACAATGTCAGCTGATCGAAAAATTTGCATCACAACACAATGAACAGGAAATACAAGCCATCATAGATGACCTGCTTGCCCTGCATAAAATCTCATTAAAAGCGCTGGCGGCGTATTTTTCATAATGCATTTATAGTGACCAAGTGACGTCTGTGGCCTTGATAAACGTAGCCAAAAAGGACGCAATTCCAGCTTGATCGATCTCAGAAAACCGGCCTACTTTTGGGCTGTCCATATCAAAAACAGCCACCAGCTTACCGTCTACGACAACCGGAACTACCAATTCAGAAGCCGACACGGCATCACACGCAATATGCCCATCAAATGCATGTACATCGTCGATGCGCTGAACCTGTAAGGTTTGAGCCGCTTTACCACATACGCCACGACCAAACGGGATCCGCGTGCAAGCCACTTTCCCTACATAAGGCCCCAATACCAACTCTTCGTTACGAGCAAAATAGAAGCCAGACCAATTCAGATCAGGAATCGTTTGCATAACAAAGGCAGAAAACTGAGCCGCATTACAGATAAGGTCTCGCTCTCCACCTAACAACGCCGCCAGCTGGGCATTGAGCTCTTGATAAGCAATCTCGAGGGAAACGGTTGAATCAACTTCTATGGTAAACATCGCATTTTGCACCAGATAAAACGAAAGTCTGATAATAGCAAAGTCCACATCTGAACCAATGACTAAACACTGTGAATGAAAGAAAAAATAGAGGAAAAGAAGAGCATATCGATAAAAAATGCAAAAAAAACCATCGACTCCCTTGCTCACTTTTAGCAAGTCACAAGAGAGCGATGGCTCATACTTTCAGTAACACAAAACCGTTTGTACTATTTGTCTTCTATTTCGCTAGCAAGATCATTCACATGAATATGGCGAACGTCGACACCTTTAACCATAAAGATTAAATGCTGACAAGTGTAACGCGCATGATCACCAATGCGTTCAAGTGAACGAAGTACCCAAATCACATTAATCACACGTGAAATACTACGCGGATCTTCCATCATGTAGGTTACCAATGATCGCATGGCCGTATTATACTCTTGGTCTACAAGACGGTCTTGTTTGGCGACTTTGATGGCCGCATCAATGTCAAGACGAGCATAAGCATCCAATGTGTCATGAATCATACGTGACACCATTTGACCAATTCGGTTGATCTCCACATACCCGCGTGGAGATTCCCCTTCATTAACCAAGTTCAAGGTAAGATTAGCGATTTTCTTCGCTTCATCACCAATGCGCTCTAATTCACTCACGGCTTTGCTGATAGATAAAATCATGCGTAAATCAGACGCTGCTGGCTGGCGTTTCGCTAAAATTCGTCGGCATTCTTCGTCAATCAGACCGTCTAGCTGATTCACTGTCACATCTTTATCTTTCACGTCTTCGGCCAAAGAGCCATTGCTTTCGAGCAAAGCTTGAACCGCATACTGTACCTGGGTCTCTACTACCCCACCCATGGTCAAAAAGTGTTGGCGTAGCATTTCTAGCTCATGATTAAACTGCTTAGAAATATGATCCGTTGTTAACTCTTTCATAATGCGTCCTCCCTCTAGCCGTAGCGACCCGTGATGTAGTCTTCTGTTTGCTGCTTACTTGGATTCGTAAATAAAGAGTTGGTATCACCAAACTCGATCAAATCCCCCATGTACATAAACGCCGTATAATCAGACACACGCGCCGCCTGCTGCATATTGTGAGTCACAATCGCAATGGTGAACTCGTTCTTCAACTCATGAATCAATTCTTCAATCTTCAAGGTTGAAATTGGATCCAATGCCGACGCTGGCTCATCCAACAAAAGGACTTCTGGTTTTACCGCAACCGTGCGCGCAATCACCAAACGCTGCTGCTGACCACCAGACATACCCAACGCACTTTCGTGTAGACGATCTTTTACTTCGTCCCATAACGCGGCAGAGCGCAATGCCCATTCGACGGTTTCGTCTAAAAGACGTTTTTTATTAATGCCTTGAATACGCAAGCCATAAGCGACGTTCTCGTAAATACTTTTTGGGAATGGGTTGGGCTTTTGAAACACCATACCAACGCGACGACGCAGCTCTGCCACATCGGTTCCTTTGGCATAAATATTTTGGTCACGTAGATTGATTTCACCCGTAATACGGCAGCCATCGACCAAATCGTTCATGCGATTAAAACAGCGCAATAAAGTCGATTTACCACAACCAGATGGTCCGATAAATGCTGTTACCTTTTTCTCAGGGATAATCATATTTACCCCTTTTAGCGCTTCTTTTTCACCGTAATAAAGGTGCAAATCATTCACCGCAAGGCAAACGGTTTCATTCTCAATGCGCAATGCCTGTTGGCTGCGCTGTAATGCTGAAATATCGATAGAGTGTGTTTTTACGTCGCTCATAATAGTCTCTTCTTAGCCGCTTACATTTCCAGCGATTTGTATTTTTCACGTAAATGGTTACGAATCGTTACTGCTGATAGGTTAAGCAAAGCAATAACAATCACGAGCAATAAGGCCGTTGCGTACACAAGAGGTCGTGCCGCTTCCACATTCGGACTTTGGAAACCAACGTCGTAAATATGAAACCCTAAATGCATGAATTTTTGGTCTAAATGGATGTAAGGGTAATTGCCATCTAACGGCAATGATGGCGCGAGTTTCACCACACCCACCAACATCAATGGCGCCACTTCACCGGCCGCTCGAGCGACAGCAAGAATAACACCCGTCATGATCGCAGGGCTTGCCATCGGCAACACCACACGCCATAACGTTTCCGCTTTCGTTGCGCCCAGTGCCAAGCTCCCCTCACGAACATTGCGAGGAATACGAGACAATCCTTCTTCGGTCGCCACAATCACCACAGGAACTGTTAAGAGAGCCAGTGTGATAGATGCCCACATTAAACCACCGGTACCAAATGTTGGTGACGGTAAGGCTTCAGGGAAGAACGCTTGGTCAATGCCTGACCCTAGGAAGTAAATAAAGAAACCTAAGCCAAACACACCATAAACAATAGACGGCACGCCTGCTAAGTTGTTTACCGCGATGCGAATAATGCGAGTCACCCAACCTTGCGATGCGTATTCACGCAAATACACGGCAGCCACCACACCAAACGGTGTGACCAAGACAGTCATCAACAACACCATCATCACCGTACCGAAAATAGCAGGGAACACACCACCTTCTGTATTGGCTTCACGAGGCTCATCCGACAAAAACTCCCACAATTTAGTAAAGTAGAAACTCATCTTCTGACCGACGTTCATCGAGTTTGCACGGTAAGCATGAACAATTTTGGCGACTGGCATTTCGTGCTCAGTACCATCCATCACTTGTACCACAAAAGTATCGCGATTAATTTGAGCATAAAGGTCGATCAAGCTCTGCTGTAGCCCTTTGTACTCTTCATCGTATTGACTGCGTTCTACTGCAAGGTCCGCTTCCGCCGCTGGCGTTAACTTACCTTCAAGTTCAAGACGACGCTGCGTAAGACGAATACGTTCAAGGGCATAGTTGATCTTGCCGATGTCGCCTTTCTCAATGTCACTAATGTTGTCGTGAATCCTTTCCACACGTTCAATACTTTTCTCAAACGTGTTCCACGTCGCTATAGCAGACTCGGTAGGCATTAGATCATTGGTTTGAGAAGCAATTTTTCCGTCTTCCTTAACGGCTTTTAAGTAACCGTACAAATTCCCCCACTCGCGACGCTCCGCCGTAAATAGCATCTCTGGACGCTGAGTTTTCGTAAGGTACTCATCGATTACCCAACGAAAATCTGAACCGTACACATCACGGTTACCCGTTTTCATCAAAGTACGCTGCATCAACTGATGCTTGTCAGGAATATCAATTCCCGCTCCACGCAACTGCGCAGCAGATACCTCAACACTTTCTACCCGTTCCGCCACGATGTTGTATTCAGATTCACCCGGCAAAGCGTAATGAGACTCCACAACGTCCGCAGGCCAAAAATGCCCTAAACCACGTACCGCAATCAGTAATAACAAACCAAGCACCATGATGACTGAAATCGCCACAGCACCAGCATTTAGCCACACCCATGGATCACCTGATTTGACCCATTCGGATACGGATTTTTTCTTCATTTTCATCTCAGTACTCATTATAGCGACCCGTATTTTTTGCGTAGGTGCTGACGCACGGTTTCGGCGATTGTGTTCACGATAAAGGTGAAGATAAAGAGCACAAATGCCGCTAAGAACAAGATACGATAGTGAGAACTTCCCACTTCAGATTCTGGCACTTCCACCGCCAAGTTGGCCGCTAAAGTCCGCATTCCTTCAAAAATATTCACGTCCATAATTGGCGTATTACCCGTTGCCATCAAGACAATCATGGTTTCACCAACTGCGCGTCCCATACCAATCATGATCGCAGAGAAAATCCCTGGGCTTGCGGTTGGTAAGACAACACGTGTCATGGTTTGCCAGTAGGTTGCACCCAATGCCAATGATCCTTGAGTTAACGATTTTGGCACACTAAAAATGGCATCTTCGGTAATAGAGAAAATTGTTGGGATAACCGCAAAGCCCATCGCAAAACCCACCACCAGCGCATTACGTTGGTCGAAAGTGATGCCCAGATCATTAGTGATCCAGCCTCGAACGTTACCGTCAAAGACGTTCAATTCAACGATCGGGCTCAACGCTAAACAGAACCACGCAAGGAAAACGACCACAGGAATCAACACCAACGGTTGCCAACCTTCAGGTACCAGCCATCGAATTTGCTGAGGTAAGCGAGACCAAATGTAGGCAAAAAGGAGAATACCGACCGGTAATATCACCAAAATACTGAAAGTAGCCACTAGGTTCTCTTCCAGAAAAGGCGCGAAGAACAACCCCGCTAAGAAGCCCAAAATAACCGTAGGCAAAGCTTCCATCAACTCGATCACAGGCTTGATCTTACGACGCAGCGCTGGCGCCATAAAATAAGCGGTGTAAATCGCACCACAAATCGCCAATGGCACCGCCATCAACATGGCGTAGAATGCGGCTTTTAAAGTACCAAATGCCAATGGCATCAAGCTGTATTTTGGTTCAAAATCGTTATTTGCTGCAGAAGACTGCCAGGTGTAAGTCGGCTCTTGATAGCCTTCGTACCACACTTTGCCCCACAAAGAAGACCAAGACACTTCTGGGTGTTCATTGTCCACACGGAAGAAATGCAAACCTTTGCTGTCTTCCAACAGTAAGCCATTCGCACGCGGTGCAAAGCTGATTAGTCGAGCGCTATTATCACTCAATTTCTCATTAAGAACTTGGCGAGTAGAAGTGGCATTGTAAATCGCCACCAAACCGCGCTCATCCAACGTAGCAAAACCTTTACGACGTTGCTCCATCGCCAAATCAACTAAGGCAACAGGTTGTTTAACATCACGAATAAAAGTGAGTTTTTCTTCGTTGGTCTCATCATTTCGAACATTAAACCACTGGCTCACACGACCAGAGGAATCCGCCACCATGATAGAAGACTTGCCCAATAAATAGCTCATTGAAACCAGCTTAGTGGCGTCGTCTTTAAACAAGGACAGTTCATTTTTCAGTTCGATGTTATCGAAATCACGCAGATCAAATTCACTCATCGCACCAGAACGTGTTGCCACATAAAGGTAACGCTGATTACCACTCAGCAACATGCTGGCCACATCAGGAACAAACGGTAACGGTTCGCTTTGCTCGCTCAGTTCCACTTCTTCGGTGATAAAATTAACGTCCTTAGTCACCTTAGTAATGGCACTGCTCGTATCGCCAATCGCAGCCATGGTTAGACTGTCGCTGCCATCACGAAGTGTCAGTTTTCTGATCGCAAAATCAGTAACGTCAACGGCATCTTCACCATAAGGGTATTCAACAACGGGAGTGATTTTACGTTTACTATCTGGGTAGGAGATACGGTAATCGTGTTTCACAATTAACGCTTTACCGTCTTCATAACCAAACGCCATCAAACGACTGGTATCGGATTCAACAGCAAAGGCGGTGACTTTTTCAGTACGAAGGTTTTTAACCGTGTCGATCACGCTGCCATCCGCAACAGAGAAGAACACAATACTGCCATTACTCGTCACTCGCATGCCGACTTCAGCTTGTTCTTCTGTCGTTAAGTAGAGACTTTCACCTTGATCTTCTGCTGGTAGCGTATAACTGGCCTCAGCATCAATACTAGCGCTTGAGAACAAAGGCGCCACTTCGTAGAGTAAATAGAAGCAAATGAGCAGCACAGCCAAAATAACACTGCTGCCTCCCACGGCAATACCCATTCCAGCCATACGGTCTTTCAGGGCGCGAATTTTACGATGACGCTTTAAAGCTGGTGTATTGAAATCCAGTTCAGGCATCTGATGGTCAGTTGATTTAGTCATCCGCATTCATCTTTGTTGTGTGACATTTTTTTATGTGACAGTAGTGTGACAGCCTACTGCACAGAGAAAAGCAGGAGAGCGTTTCGGCCCTCCTACTTTAAGCATCTCATCCGTAAGCTCGCTACAGCGTTGCTTAGTTAATACCTAGATCTTTTAGGTACTTGTTCGCTACTTTTGCTGGTAGAGGTACATAACCGTCTTTTACGACAACCTCTTGGCCCATTTTAGAAAGGACCATTTTAACAAACTCACGCTGCAACGGTGCAAGTGGCTTGTTAGGTGCTTTGTTTACATAAACGTATAAGAAGCGAGATAGAGGATATTTACCCGTTGCCGCGTTCTCAATCGTTGCGTCAATGAACGCGCCGCCTTCTTTCTTAGTTAACGCCACTGCACGTACTGAAGACGTTTTGTAACCGATTCCAGAGTAACCAATACCATTAAGAGAAGTAGAAACAGACTGAACAACAGACGCAGAACCTGGTTGCTCATTTACACTGTTTTTGAAGTCACCTTTAAAAAGCGCGTGCTCTTTAAAGTAACCATAAGTACCAGATACTGAGTTACGACCAAACAATTGAATGTCACGGTTCGCCCAAGCGCCCGTTAGACCAGTTTTACCCCAGTTAGTGATATCTTCGCTGTGACCACCTTTACGAGTAGAAGAGAAGATCGCATCCACTTCTGGAAGTGACAAACCTTTGATTGGGTTATCTTTATGTACGAAAACCGCTAGTGCATCAATCGCTACTGGAACCGCGGTTGGCTTATAGCCGTATTTTTTCTCAAAAGAAGCGATTTCTTTGTCTTTCATCATACGAGACATAGGACCGAAGTTTGATGTACCTTCCGTCAATGCTGGTGGCGCAGTAGAAGAACCGGCCGCTTGAATTTGAATGTTTACATTTGGGTATAGACGCTTGAAGTCTTCAGCCCACAATGTCATCAAGTTCGCTAGAGTATCAGAGCCAACACTTGAAATATTTCCTGAAACGCCGCTTGCCTTGTTGTAAGACATTAAATTTGAATCAACATCGGCAAAAGCGTTAAAAGAAACGCCTACTGCTGCTGTCATTGCTAAACCTGCAACTAGTTTTTTCATCACATAAACCTCAGTGGTTATAGTCAAATATTTATGGGCAAGTGCCCATAGCTCGTTCGATAGAGCTACTATAAAAAAGTCTTGTGACAAAAATGTTACACAATGAAATATTTCAAAAAAAGTTTTTGGGGATTTAAGAAACAGGCTAAAGGGATCATATCGGCTCCCACAACTTTCGGACTTCTCACAACAGGTAAGTCTGCATTTAAAGATACATCTGTTGAGATAAATCCCAACCCACAGGACCCGAAAATTACGAGTCATTTAATGATGATATGCTCCCAATCAATCAAAGCTAATCCATACCTTACGCTCTTAAAAGAGACCTTTTACTTTTTTTCAAAAAATTAAGTTTTTCGGATCTGGTCAAAAACTACCCACTTAGTAGAGCGGGAAAAGTAATAAACCACCTATCCCTAACCCTCAGCCTGAAGTAAAGGGAGTGAACTGAGTGCTTAAATCGTATGAACTCCCTATTTCAGAGCCGTTTTATACGATAAAGGCGTCGAAGGCCTTTATGTAGACGCCTGCAATATTCCCAAGCGTGGCGTTATCCAATAGACTAGCCGTCCGGATTAAGTCCACTAGAGACACATCCGATAATAATGATTAAAACTGTGGGTACTTTAATGTTTAACAAACTGGTCTGTTCCGCTGAGGCCGTTTCCTATTACACGGGGAAATGTGTTGCTTGGCTTACGTTAGCGATGATGCTAATTACCTGTCTCATCGTACTGTTGCGCTATGGTTTTGATATTGGCTCTATCGCGCTACAAGAATCTGTCCTTTATCTTCACGCGATGGTTTTTATGCTGGGCGCGGCTTATACCTTTAAAGACGATGAACACGTTCGTGTTGATGTTTTTTATCGCGATTTTTCTGCCTCTAAAAAAGCATGGGTCAATATCATTGGCGGTATCTTCTTTCTATTACCTTTTACGCTTTATACCGCGTATTTAAGTATGGATTACGTTAGTGCGTCTTGGCGCGTATTCGAAACGTCTCCAGAACCAGGCGGTTTGCCTTTCGTGTATCTACTAAAGACTCTGATTCCGATGATGATGATTAGTCTGATCATTCAAGGGACGGCCGATATCCTGAAAAATATTGGCGTTGTAAATGCGGCTCGTACCGCTAAAGGACAGAACTAATGGCTGAATTTATCCCTTTATGGCTCTTTGCCGGCGTTTGTGTCTGCTTATTATTTGGCTACCCTGTGGCGTTTTCACTGGGCGGCACCGCGTTGATTTTTGCGGCGGTGGGTTCCTTTTTTGGCACTTTTGATGGTGTTTTTCTAGAAGCGTTACCCAATCGTTTGTTCGGTATTGTCGGCAATGAAACCCTCATGGCGGTGCCTCTCTTTGTCTTAATGGGTGTTCTGCTAGAAAAATCGAAGCTGGCTGAGAAGTTGCTCGATTCCATGGCGATGCTATTTGGTACCTTGCGTGGCGGTTTGGGCATTTCGGTTATTTTGGTCGGCATGCTGCTGGCCGCGAGTACCGGTATTGTCGGTGCGACGGTGGTTACCATGGGCATGATTTCGCTACCGACTATGTTGCGCCGTGGCTATGATCCAGCGTTAGCGGCAGGTACCATTTGCGCAACCGGTACATTGGGCCAAATCATTCCGCCGTCTATTGCGTTGGTTTTATTGGGCGATGTGATGTCCAATGCGTTCCAGAAAGCGCAGTTGGAAATGGGTATTTTTTCACCAAAAACAGTTTCTGTAGGCGACCTATTTATTGGTGCGCTGATTCCTGGATTGATCCTTGTTGGTCTCTACATTCTTTACGTCATCGTCGTAGCGTGGTTACAGCCTCACAAGGCACCCGCGGTGTCACGTGAAGAATTACGCAATGGCTCTACGGAACCTCTCGCAATACAAATTATAAAAGGCTTATTACCGCCTTTGGTGCTTATTTTTGCGGTGCTAGGTTCTATCCTAAGCGGTATTGCCACACCAACAGAAGCGGCAGGCGTTGGGGCATTAGGCGCGGCGTTGTTGGCGTGGGGAAGCGGCAAACTTAGTTTTCCAACCTTAAAAGAAGCCGTGCATTCGACCACGAAAGTGACCTGCATGGTGTTCATGATCCTCATCGGTGCGTCGCTTTTCTCCTTGGTATTCCGTGGCTTTGGTGGCGAAGAGTTGATTCAAGACTTCTTCTCTCAACTTCCTGGCGGTGTTGTCGGCGCTATGATTGTGGTTATGTTGCTAATGTTTTTCCTTGGCTTCATTTTAGACTTCATTGAAATTACCTTCGTCGTGGTACCGATTGTTGCGCCGGTTTTACTCGCAATGGGCCTAGATCCAGTTTGGTTAGGCATAATGATGGCAATCAATTTACAAACGTCTTTCCTAACGCCGCCATTTGGCTTTGCTCTGTTTTACTTACGCGGCGTAGCACCACCAGAACTTAAGACCCAGTCAATTTACAAAGGCGTATTGCCATTTATTTTGATTCAGCTTTTCGTGCTATTAATGTTATCGATCTGGCCTGAACTGGCAACCTGGTTACCAGAACAAGTCTATGCAAACTGATAAACGAAGTGACTTTTGACATAGCAAAAAAAGACACTCATTAAGTAAGGACAAAAATATGAAAGCAATGCAAATGAAAGACTACGGTCCAGCCAGCGATTTAACGCTGGCAGACGCCAGTAAACCGAGCATTAATGAAGATCAAATGTTGGTTCAAGTTGGCGCAGCGGGTGTAAACCCCGTCGATACCTACATTCGCTCAGGCACCAATAATTACAAAACGACGTTTCCCCATACACCGGGTTCTGACGGTGCAGGCACCATTGTTGAGGTGGGCAAAAATGTCACCGAGTTTGAGGTGGGTCAGCGCGTTTACTTTAGCCGTAACCTTGGCGGTTCTTCGGCAGAATTCACTGTGTGTGCAGCGACTCATACTTATCCTTTGGCCGATGCCTTGTCGTTCGAAGAAGGCGCGTGTTTAGGCGTACCTTACACTACGGCTCATCGTGCTTTGTTTGGCCGAGCCAATGCCAAAGCAGGCGATAAAGTCTTAGTCCATGGTGCGACCGGTGCGGTTGGCATTGCGACGGTTCAATTAGCGTTAGCGGCAGGTATGGATGTGGTGGCCAGTGCCGGCACAGAAGCAGGCGCAGATTTATTGCGCCAACAAGGCGTTACAACCGTCATCATGCACAATGAAGCCGATCACCTTGCGCCTTTCCAAACGTTAGCCAGCGGTTTCGACATCGTCATTGAGATGCTCGCTAACCATAACTTGGACCAAGATTTAAAAGCCTTGGCCTTTGGTGGTTGCGTGGCGGTCATTGGTAACCGTGGCACGGTTGAGATTAACCCTCGTGATTTAATGGCCCGTGATGCGTCTGTGGTTGGTGTTGCGTTGGCCAATGTGCAGCCAAAAGAGCTCGCCTTGATCGCGAAGTCTTTGCGCCCTCTTTTTGAAAAAGGCGTATTGAAACCTGTGGTTCGTCATAGCTACGCATTAACGGAACTAGCACAAGCCCATGAAGACGTTCTAAAGTCTGGTGCATTGGGCAATCTTGTCATTCGTATTGGCGAGTAGTAAGTACGCACTTTGGTAAACTCGACGCGTTGATAAGACAAAACGTCGAGTTTGCTTTCCCTACCTATTTATCTGATTATCCCGCCCTCAAAGTAGTAAAAACACCCTAAAGTCGGATATCTTCAAAAAAATACGCTACTAAAGCGTCTATAAGGCCGCTATACTTTCCCTCTTAATCTATCCAAAAGGCACATTTTGACTCAGCCTGATTCCGACGTTTTCAGCCTGCCGAATGAAGCGGATATCCATGATCACGACTTTCATCAATTGGTGGTCGTATTAGATGGCAATACCGATTTTGATATTCAAGGCAAAGGCAAGCAGCTGCATACTGGCGAAGGGTGTATCCTTCCGTCAGAGAACAGCCATGCGTTTGCGGGTCTGGGTGATAATCGCATCATGGTGATTAACCTGCCTATTCCACCGCAAAAAGGCATTACCGACGAAGAATATGAAATTGTGTCCCGCTTGTTTGATCAAGCGGCGTATTTTCAGTTAAATCCGCGCTTACAAATCTTAGCCTCGGCATTATCCGGCGAATTACAACAATACCCAAATGACATGATCTTAGCCCGAGCGTGTGGCAACACGTTACTCAGTGCCATTCGTCATCAAATCAACAACAAAGACGTTCGCACTCGAGGTAATCATCTTGATATCGATAAACTCGATCAATTTATTGAGCTCAACTTGTCGCGTCGTGTCCACATCGACCAACTCGCTAATTTTTGCTTTTTGAGTGTCAGCCAATTTCACGAGCGTTTTAAAGATAGAATAGGCATGACACCTCATCAGTACTTGATGCGAAAACGTTTAGAACGCGCTCAATCGCTATTAAGAGAAGGCCATCCACCCATTCAAGTCGCCGAAATGTGCGGGTTTTCGAGTCAAAGTGCGATGACTAATGTTTTTTCTCAAACGCTTTCCATCACCCCCTTAAAATACCAGAAGCAATTTGGTGGCCGCTAACGTGTCTTTTCTTCCACGTTAATAAAATTTCTCGCTCGTCATCTTTTCTCTCTCTTTCCCTTTATATCGACACAAAAACACGCCATCTTTTAATGTATTCTGAATAAGTCGGACTTTCTTATAAAAAAAAACGACTTTTTCGAAAGACACTTTATCCCTTCTGTCACTAAAGTGTCAGCATTATCCAGATATGCGCTTTTCATTTTTTACCTGATGAAAAATAGTCAAAAAAGCGTTTAATGCTCTATAACAATATGCGCGGCCTTAATAAAAAGCCATGCAGCTTTTTATGTTAACGCGGGAGAGTCCAACCATGTTTAAAGCGATTGAGGTGTTACAACCTAACTTTATTCAGCGACCACTTAATGAATTGTGGCAGCTGATTTCCCCTCTTTATAAGATGGATGAAGAAAAGTGGTTGAAAGAGTTATTACCGTTAGCAAAACCAACAGACGAAGCGCTCGCAGACCACACTAATGCGGCTTCTAAGCTGATTGCTGAAGTTCGTAATGATGACGATAGCATGTCAATGATTGACGCTTTACTGTTGGAATACAGTCTAGACACCAAAGAAGGTATTTTGTTGATGTGTTTGGCTGAAGCGCTCATGCGTGTACCAGACAAAGAAACCGCAGACGCTTTCATTAAAGACCGTTTGAGTGTGGCCGACTGGGCTTCTCACGCTAAGAATTCTGATTCCTTTTTTGTTAATGCATCCACATGGGGTCTCTTGTTGACAGGCAAAATCGTCACCATGGACGAAAACCAAGACGGCACACCCGCTAATCTTGTTAATCGTATGGTAAACCGTGTTTCTGAGCCTGTGATTCGTAAAGCGATGAACCAAGCGATGAAAATTATGGGACATCAGTTTGTTTTAGGCCGCAACATCACAGAAGCCTTGTCTCGTGGTAAAAGCTACCGAGACAAAGGTTACACCTACTCTTTTGATATGTTGGGCGAAGCGGCATTAACCGCCGCAGACGCCGATAAATACCTCAAGTCTTACGAGCAAGCCGTCGAGTCTGTAGGCAAAGATACCTACAGCAAAGGCCACCGCCCTACAATCTCTATTAAGCTATCTGCCCTTCACCCTCGTTATGAAGTGGGTTGTGAAGAGCGTGTGATGACCGAGCTTTTTGACAGCGTTAAAGGCTTAATCACTAAGGCTCGAGCCTTGAACGTCGGCATTACTATCGATGCGGAAGAAGCAGATCGCCTAGAACTTTCTTTGCACTTATTTGAAAAACTTTATTGTGACGAAGCAACGAAAGGCTGGGGATTATTTGGCATAGTCGTTCAGGCTTACTCAAAGCGCGCACTGCCTGTTTTGGTATGGTTGGCAGCACTTGCTAAACAACATGGTGATCGAGTGCCTGTTCGCCTTGTAAAGGGCGCTTATTGGGATTCTGAAATTAAACTTTGCCAACAACGCGGCATTGATGGTTATCCTGTTTACACACGCAAAGAATCGACCGATGTGTCTTACCTAGCGTGCGCTCACTTCTTACTCAGCGAGCACACTCGCGCGAATATCTTTCCACAGTTTGCCAGCCATAATGCGCACACCATTGCGACCATTAATTGCATCGCAACACAATTGGGCGCAACGACAAAAGAATTCGAGTTCCAACGCTTACACGGCATGGGCGATGCGCTTTATAACCGCTTAATCAAAGACAGCGACATCTGCGTACGTATTTACGCGCCGGTCGGTAGTCACAAAGACTTGCTTCCTTACTTGGTGCGTCGTCTGTTAGAAAATGGCGCCAACAGCTCATTCGTACACCGTTTGATCGACGCCAGCTACCCAATTGCGGATTTGATCGATCACCCAGTGACGACGCTAGAAAGTCGAAAATCACTGGCGAATCCTCATATCAGCCTACCATCTAGCTTGTTTGATGATCGTAAGAACTCATTTGGACCCAATATTGAGATCGATTCTGACTGGGCACCGTTCAAAGCTAAAATCGACGTTTTCATGGGACAAGACACCCAATGGCGCGCTTTCCCTATCGTCGGTGGCGAAAAAGTGGAAACGGGACACACTCACGCGGTACTTAGTCCTTACGATCACAGTGAGTCAGCGGGTCAAATTGACTGGGCAGACACAACCACCGTCACAAAAGCCATTGACCTTGCGGAAGCGGCTTTCCCTGCGTGGTCTACTCGTCCAGCGACGGAACGTGCTGATTGCCTAGACAAAATGGCAGACTTGATGGAAGAAAACTACGCAGAACTGATGGCACTTTGCCACCGTGAAGCGGGTAAAACCATTCAAGACAGCATCGATGAAGTACGCGAGGCCGTCGACTTCTGCCGCTACTACGCGCAACAAGCACGCAGTCATTTTGCGACGCCAGCGACTTACACAGATTTCTTAGGACAAGAAAAACACGCCAAGCTAAATGGCCGTGGCGTTTTTACTTGTATCAGCCCTTGGAACTTCCCATTGGCGATTTTCACCGGCCAAATCGTGGCGGCACTTGTGGTTGGTAACACCGTAGTGGCAAAACCAGCGGAACAAACCAGTTTGATCGCCTTTCGTGCCATTGAGTTATTACATCAAGCAGGCGTACCAGCCGATGTTCTGCATCTTCTACCGGGCGATGGCGCGACGGTTGGTGCTCCGCTCACCAGCGACAAACGCATTGCAGGTTTGGCGTTCACGGGCTCGACCGGCACGGCACAATTGATTAACCGCACACTCGCGGCACGTGGCGTGGCGCCTGTGCCTATCATCGCAGAAACCGGCGGTCAAAACGCAATGTTGGTGGACTCTACGTCATTACCAGAGCAAGTCGTACGTGATGCTGTTCGTTCTGCTTTCGCGTCAGCTGGTCAACGTTGTTCCGCATTGCGTGTCTTGTTCGTACAAGAAGACATTGCCGATCGAGTTATTCCGATGATCAAAGGTGCGATGCAAGAACAGTCTGTAGGCTTGCCGTATTTACACAGCACAGATGTGGGTCCAGTTATCGATAAAAAAGCTCAAACCATGTTGCTAGAACACATCGAACACATGACAAAAGAAGCCAAGCTGATTGCTCAATCAGAACTGCCATCATTTGCAAACAAAGGCACGTATGTTGCGCCAACGGCATTTGAAATTGCCAGTATCGATCAGCTTACCGATGAAAAATTCGGCCCAATTCTTCACGTTGTACGCTACAAAGCACGCGACTTAGACAAGATCATTGATACGATTAACAACTCAGGGTTTGGTCTGACGTTAGGCGTTCATAGCCGTAATGAAACCACCTGTGCTCGTATTGCAAGCCGAGCTCGCGTGGGTAACTTGTACATCAACCGAGATCAAGTTGGTGCTGTTGTTGGCGTTCAGCCTTTTGGTGGACAAGGCATGTCTGGTACTGGCCCGAAAGCCGGTGGCCCGCACTATCTACAACGCTTCGCCATTGAGCAAGACCTTTAAGGGGAGACACTATTATGACAATCGTACAACCTATCCAAATTCAGGTCGCTCAAAAAGTCTTCGAATCATGGGACAAGATTGGGGTAAATGGTCGAGCGGAAAAGCTGCTTAACACGCTGGTGTCGTTTTCTAATGAAGAAAAGAAAATGGCCGCTTGGCAGATCAATAATGCACAAAAAGAAATAGCTGAAACTCGCGTGATGCCTGGTCCAACCGGTGAACGAAACGAGCTATCAAACCAAGGCCGTGGCCCGTTCCTCTGCATGTCTTTCGTAGAAAGCGGCAAAGCAAAAGTCGGTTTAGTAGGTCAGGTATTTACCGCATTAATCGCTGGCAACCCGGTGATTACTGTTGGTCCAACGGGCCAAGAAATCATGGACCTGATTTCACCTTTCGTGCCAGAAGGCGTTATCCAAAATATCGCGGAGTCCGCACAAGACTCTTTGATTGAAGCCAATCACTTGGCTGGAATTGCAACGCTTTGCGACCCTATGCAAGCGCAATTGCTTAGCCAGCGTCTTGCAGCGAAAGGCGGTCTCATCTGTCAATTGATCGAAGAAGTCGACAGCGAGAACCTCAGTGTCATCGCCAAACCGCATTACTTACTGCGCTTTGTTACCGAACGCACTGTGTCGAACAACACCACAGCAATCGGCGGCAACGCTACCTTGCTTGAACTGGGTAGCATGAACGACTAAAACCTTCGCTGTAAGCTCTCGGTATTTAAAAAAACAGCCCTTCTTTGGACACAAAGTAGGGCTGTTTTTATTCCGGTAAAAGTGCATTTTCCCACGCTTTGAGAAAACGTCGTCGTTTCGAATTATCAAGGTAAACCATCAGGGCGGGCCCCAAAGGTATAGGGTGAAAATTGATAGTATGGTCTTGCAGCTTCTGTTGAGATAACAATGCGTCTATGTCGGGATTCAAGGCCACCAGCTCACTGTGCTTGGCAATGACCTCTTGCCCCTCCTTAGAGATCAAGAAACTCACAAAACGCTGTGCATTTAATTCATGCCTTGCGTGCTTTGATATGAAGACAGCTCGGCTAACAACAAGAGCATAGTCTTGCGGAATCACTACTCCAATTCGATTATCTCGCCTTTCACGAGCGAATGAATAAGAACCCAATAGATTATAACCAAAGATTAATTCTCCAGAAGCAAGACCATCTAACAGGCTTGAAGTCTGCCCAAATACCTTTGTATGCGCACGGCCTAAGCTTTCTTGTAAGCGTCCGCTGATACTGGAAGTGACTTCATCTTGCGTTGCAACAAGATAGCCAATGCCTGAGCGACGCGCATCATAAGACCCCACTTTATGGGCAAAAAAAGCATCTTCACTGCGCATGACACTGGCTAATGATTCGTGAGTAAGAGGAACAGGTTTGTTTTTAAACGCCGCTTTGTTATAGACAAAAACAATCGGCTCGTAAGTAAAGCCGATAACTTCATTGCGCCAATTAGCCCAACTGGGAAGTGTTTCAACAGCCGTATCCAAAACCGGTTGCGCATAACCATCATTAACAAGACGAACCTGAAGATCCATGGCAGAACTAATCACAACATCAGGCTGATCCTGCAAAGGGTTTGCTCTTATTGCCTTATCCAATTCTTGAGTATTAAACTCGCGATACACGACTTCCATATTAGGGTAATTCGCTCTAAACGCTGCAAGCACTGGCGCAATTGCATCCAAATCCGTTGCACTGTATATCGTTAGCTTATTGCTTTCCCATACCGAGGGCTCCGCAAAACTTGGACTAGAAAGCGTCATAAAAATAACGATCAATGCACTCATATTTTTCAACATAATGCGCTTCCTATTGTTAGATGTATTCGTGTTCTCAATCCGCCTAACGGGCTATCTTCTAAAAAAAAAGCCCCGCCGTGAGCTTCTGCGACACTGGCCACAATCGACAAACCCAAACCTGAGCCATTAAGATCATTCGCCAGTCGTTGGAAACGCGCTTTGGCTTTGTCTCTTAATTCATTTGGAATGCCAGGGCCTGCATCATCAATAATAATATCAAGACTGCGGCTATTGGATTGTAAAAAAATTTCAATCTGATTCTGTTCTGGTCCGTAATACACCGCATTCTCCAGCAAATTTCGAACCGCCTCCCGTAAGCTAATAGGGTCACCCATAACAAGAGGTAATGCTTGCTCACATTGATAAGAAAAATCGATCATTCTATGGGCGTTGTCTCGAACACACTCCGTTAACAACTGTTTCATAATAACCTCGACATTCATTTCTTCAATGATTTTCGTATCTCCCCGATGCACAACCATCGCGTGTGTCAGTAGCTGATTAGTTAACCGCGTTAGACGCACATGCTCTTCACGTATTTTGCTTAAATACTCTGGCAGTTCATCCACATTTTTGCTTTGGCTAGCGATATCAAGTTGGGCTTGTGTCGAACTTTGTGCCGTTCGAATTTGATGACTAGCATCCGCAATAAAGCGCTTCATGCTTGCTAAATTTGACAATAATTGAGCCTGATAATCATTGATTGCTTTAACCAAAGGAAAGACTTCTTGGATCGGTGTTGATTGAATCGGTTCTGCTGACAAAACAGAATGGGACACGAGTGTTTTTGAAATAGAACTAAGCGGTTCAAGCGCACGATTGATTGCAACCCAAAGCACAATCATGACAAATACCATAATGCCTAAAAGCACAGCAAAACTTCGATAAAGAATGTCATTCATCATTTGTTGCCGAGCTATTAACGTATGCGCAAGTACGACCGTTACCCAACCAGATACCGCTGGCTCAGACAGCCTTTTATGACGAACAACCACCCGAACATCCTCGGACAAATAATGCGCGTTATAAAACTTAAGATGAGATTCTCCCTTAAGTTTTTCAAACAAGGGCATATCTACGTAACCGGTAATGAGCTCTCCTTGCGTTCCCAACACCTGATAAAACACCTTATCTTGTGCTGCCAATTGCATCATTTCAAAAGCCGCATATGGCAAATCTAAATCCACTTTTTTACCATACACATGGAGCCCTTCCATGATCGATAAACTGGCACTATTTAGTAATCGATCATAAGAATAATTTGAAGCTTCACGCGCGTAATGCCAAACACCAATACTTAATATTAAAAAAATCGACAATAATAAAAAGGCCGAGCGAGTCAGCATTCGAAGACGTAACGAATAACTTTTCTCAATCATCGACATGAGCTAAATACCCTAAGCCACGAATGGTTTTAATAATCAACGTGGAGCCATCTAGTTGTTTTCGTAACCGCGTTAATGTCTGCTCTATAGCATTGGGTGTATACGCTTCATCGTAACGATAAAGACGATTAGATATATCGTCTTTGTTGAGCACACGATCAATGTTTTTTAAAAAAAGCTCTAACAACTGTAACTCTCTTGGCCGTAAATCTAGCGTTATATCACTTATTTTCGCCGAATGTGACGCTAAATTGTAGACTAAGTTACCACACCGAATTTCATTGCTGGCGCCGCCACGTCCACGACGATAAAGCGCACGGCACCGTGCTGCTAGCTCACGAAAATCAAATGGCTTCGCAAGATAATCATCCGCACCAAAGTCTAATGAACTCACTCTATCGTCTACTTCTGTTCGCGCTGTTAGCACAAGAACGGGGACGCGATTCCCTTGGTTGCGTAAGCTCTGCAAAAGCTGGAAACCGCTTTTTCCAGGTAAGTTAATGTCTAAAATCAGCAAGTCAAAATCATCAAACGACAAACTTGTCTCCGCTTTTTCAACTGAATCAATCCAGTCAATCGGATGACCTAAATTCCGAAAATAAATTCGAATCGAGTCAGCCAAACTTTCATTATCTTCAATCAATAACATACGCATGACGGAACCCTTTATCTTATTCTTGTCAGGTTAGTGTCAGTTTAAAGGAGTAGCTTTGCCAACTACTGTGCAACCTTGTACAGCAAAATAAAACAAAAAGAAATTTGGAGAATGAAAAATATGAAATCCCATATCGCCTCTTTATTACTTGTTAGTGGCATTTCTGCTGCGTTCAACGCAAGCGCGTTTGAGCCATCCAAACCAAGCTGTATTGCACCTGCAAAACCCGGTGGTGGTTTCGATTTAACCTGCCGTATTTTATCCACTGGCTTTGCCAATGCAGACATCACAAAAATTCCTATGGCAGTAACTTTTATGCCTGGCGGCGTAGGCGCTGTTGCCTACAACTATATTAATTCCACCACACCAGATGACCCAAACAAGTTAGTTGCTTTCAGTTCCGGTTCATTACTGAATCTTGCGCAAGGAAAATTTGGTAAAAACCTAGATGAAAATAACGCTCGCTGGGTAGGTACGGCTGGTGTCGACTATGGCGCGATCATGGTTCGAGCTGACGCACCGTGGAATACGTTGAATGAATTGGTCGATGATATCAAAAAAGACCCAACTAAATTCGTGCTTGGTGCCGGAGGTGGTGTCGGTAGCCAAGATTGGATGAAAGCGGCCATCCTAATGAAGTCCTCTGGTGTCGATCCAAAGAAAATGCGCTATGTCGCTTATGAAGGCGGCGGTGAAGCATTGGCAGCGTTACTCGGCGGACACATTAAAGTGTACCCAGGTGATGTCGGCGAAATGAAAGGTTTGGTTGAATCAGGCAAGGTAAAAGTGCTTGCCATTATGTCTCCTGAACGTTTGAAGGGTGAATATTCCAAATACCCAACCGCTATCGAACAAGGTTACGATGCAGAATGGACCATTATTCGAGGTTATTATTTAGGGCCAAAAGTGTCTGATGAAGCCTACAACTATTGGGCGGCTCAATTTCAAAAAGCCTATAAAAGCCCAGCGTTTGAAAAAGTTGTCGTCGATCAAAATCTAGTACCGTTTACCATGTCTGGCGACACACTAGACAACTACATTAAAGAACGAGTCGCTTATATGCGTGGTTTAGCAAAAGAAGCTGGCTTAATTAAGTAGTGAATTGAGGCATTAACATGTTATATGACCGCATTTTCGCGGGCGTTTTTTTGGTACTGTCCGGGCTAGTCGCCTGGACAGCTTACTACTTCGACGTTCCGTTTCAGTATGAGCCCTTAGGGCCAAAAGCCTTTCCTATTATTTTGTCGATTATTTTGGCAGCCTGTTGTATTTGGATGATGATTAAGCCCGATCAAAATACTTGGCATCCAACCAAAGAGGTTCTCACCAAGATCGTTATTGGTCTAGTTATTATGGTGCTGTATGCCGTTCTATTTGAAGAAGCAGGCTTCATTATTTCCACCACGTTAGTCGGTACTATTTTTAGTTGGCTGTTTGGTGAAAAGCCTTTAAAAGCCTTTTTGTATGCTTTCGTCCTAAGTTTAATTAGCTATTTTTTATTAGCTGATTTAATGCAGCTTAATGTCCCAACCGGCCTACTTTTCGGAGACTTCTAATGGACGTTTTACACTACTTATCAATCGGATTTTCTGTCGCCCTGACGCCATTGAATTTGGGGTTGGTTTTAGCAGGATGCTTTATCGGCACCTTAATTGGTTCATTACCTGGTATTGGTCCTATCAATGGCGTCGCCATTTTATTGCCATTAGCCTATTCCATTGGTTTACCACCAGAATCAGCTCTTATTCTGCTAGCCGGCGTCTATTATGGCGCTGAGTATGGCGGCCGGATTTCAAGTATATTGCTCAATGTTCCCGGGGACGCTGGTGCTATTATGACCACCTTAGATGGCTACCCTATGGCCAAGCGAGGAGAAGGTGGCAGAGCCTTGGCGTTATCGGCGGTTTCCTCTTTCTTTGGAAGTATGGGCGCATTACTTTTGATGGTCATTTTTGCTCCTTTACTCAGTAAATTAGCCATTCAATTTGGCCCTTCCGAATATGTCTGGCTGATGATTTTTGCCTTCACTTGTTTGGCTACCATGGTGGGTAAACGCCCAATCAAAACCGTTATTGGTGTGGTTATTGGTCTGCTTTTCGCGACCGTAGGCATTGATTCTGGAACCGGTATTTTACGTTTTACCATGGGGATTCCAAACCTATTCGACGGTGTCGACTTTCTGGTTGTCGTCATTGGTATGTTTGCCATCAGCGAAGTATTGATACTGCTAGAAAGCTGGGCTCGTAACGATTTAAAACTCACGCCTGTGGGAAAAAGCTTTATCAGTTTTTCTGACATCATGGCAGTGAAATGGGTCATTTTACGCTCGACAATTTCTGGTTTTTTAATTGGCGTCTTGCCAGGAACAGGGGCATCCATTGCCAGTGCCGTAGCTTACGGTACAGAAAAACGTTTCGCAGCAGGAAAGGACGACCACTTTGGCGAGGGGGATATTCGAGGTTTAGCGGCGCCAGAGGCGGCAAACAATGCAGCGGCGGCAGGCTCTATGGTTCCGATGCTGACGCTGGGTATTCCAGGCAGCGGCACTACAGCTATTTTATTGGGTGCCTTGATGATGTTTAATATTACACCGGGTCCTCTTTTGTTTGAACAACAACCAAATATCGCTTGGGGCCTGATCGCTTCTATGTTTATCGGTAATATCGCCTTGTTGGTGATGAATTTACCGTTAATTGGTGTATTTGTTCGGTTGCTGTCTATCAAACAATCTTATCTTGTACCGATTATTGTGATGTTAACGTTTGTTGGAATCTACTCCATTCATGGGGATACGTTCGATCTCTTCTTCATGATTTTATTGGGTGTTTTTGCTTTCATTTTTCGCAAGTTAGGCTTTTCTCTTGCACCGGTCATTTTAGGTTTGGTATTGGGAGAAGTGTTGGAAGAAAACTTACGCCGTGCACTGTCTATTAGTGGTGGTGATTGGTCTATTTTACTGAATGGCACCATGACTTATGTCTTGGCGATTGCCACTATCGCAGCATTAATTGCACCTAGATTATTGAAAGTGTTTAAAAAATAACAATTACTCGTTGTCTTTTATTCAAAAAAAACCTTCATGATCAACATAATCATGAAGGTTTTTTACTAAGCAAAAAGTCCTAAATCAAAAAAGATTAATCAATCTCGCGAGCATTGATGTAAGCGCGTTCAGACACTTCGTGCCACGCTCTTACTTTGCTGCCAAAGTCTTTGAATGAGTCATACACTTTCTGGCTCATTGGATCCGCTGCTGCCACTTCTTCTAATGTTTCAGTAGAGGCTTTTTTCAGCGCCGACAAAACATCATTAGGGAAAGGTTTAAGTATGACGTTATGCTCATTAACCAACGTCTCTAGTGCCGTGTTGTTCAAGGCAGTGAACTCATCTAGCATGTCAGCGTTCGCTTGGCGAGTCGCCGCACGCACGATCAACTGAAGATCTTTTGGCAAGGCTTCAAACGCTTCTTTATTGTAAAGCGCTTCCATTGTTGAACCTGGCTCATGCCAACCTGGGTAGTAGTAGTATTTCGCCGCTTTGTATAAGCCAAATGCTAAATCATTGTATGGTCCAACCCATTCCGTCGCATCAATAGCGCCAGTCTGTAAAGAAGTGAAGATTTCGCCACCAGGTAAGTTAATTGGTGTACCACCCACTTTCTTCAAGACTTCTCCGCCAAGACCTGGAATACGCATTTTTAGACCTTGGAAGTCTTCAAGAGAATTAATCTCTTTATTGAACCAACCACCCATCTGTACCCCAGTGTTACCGGCGGCCATTGGGATTAGGTTAAACGGGGCGTAGATTTCTTCCCATAGTTTTAAACCGCCACCGTGGTGAATCCAAGAGTTGATCTCTTGTGCAGTAAAACCAAATGGTACCGCGGTAAAGAACTGAGCCGCTGGCGCTTTACCTTTCCAGTAATACGCTGCACCGTGACCCATTTGCGCCGTACCACGAGATACAGCATCAAACACTTCCAATGGTGGAACAAGTTCACCCGCCGCATACACTTTAATGTTTAAGCGACCACCGGACATTTCATTAATATTTTTGGCAAGGGCTTCTGCACCCGTTCCTAGACCTGGAAAGTTCTTTGGCCACGTTGTGACCATTTTCCAGTTAATGACGTCGGCTTTTTTCTCTACTTTTGCCGTTTCTTCCGCTTTTTCGGATCCGCCACAAGCCACCAAGGTGGCTGCTGTCAAACCGACTAATGCCAGCTTGCTCCACAATTTTATTTTATTCATTCACTTTATCCCTCAGGAGACGCGTTAAATTTATTGTTATAAGACCTAGCCTTCCAGCTCAGCTCATCACACAACCCTAATTGTGCGATTCGGGTCAGCATTATGAAGTAATATTGACCCTTTAGACACATTCTGTGCACTAAGTGCATTAGATAGTATGAATTGCCGTCTCAGCTCTCAAGGCCTTTTTAATTTTATTTCTTTTTTATGTGCCTCGTTATTATTCATTTTCCACTCATAACGTTGGAGAATAACTCCACGACATACGTTGACCGCTCTCTGCAGACTGTTCCGCTAAACACAAACCATAAATTAACTGACAAGCATGCTCCATCGATACCGGAGCCTCACCTTTGCCAAGAATCGCATCACGCAGCTGAGCATAAAACGCGGCGTACTCGCCTTGTGTGGCCTCTTCTGGAACAACATCAATATCATCTTGGGAATGCGCAATAAATCGCGTATTTCGCTGTTGTGCCGCTCGTGATGGGAAGCTCGTATCCCACGGCATTTGCCCTGCTCGTAAAGCTTCTTCTTGCGGATCTAAACCAACACATTGCCAACTGCCTTTGGTGAATCTGGCATTAAAACGGCGCATTTCGCCCGCTTCAAATGGCGTTGACGCGATACGAACACGTTTATCATCGTAGCCTAACTCAACCTCAAACCAATCATGGGTTTGGCTGCCTTCACGCAAACGATCAATACTGGCGTGCATCCATTTTGGCGGCCCAAACAAACACAAAGCTTGATCTAATATATGCGGGCCTAGATCCCAAAAAATCCCCGTTCCCACTCCAGGTTCTTCACGCCAACGCGCTTGAGCTGTCGGACGGAAACGATCAAAGCGAGAATCAATATGCTTCAACTCACCCAACTCTCCGCTTTCGATCAAGGCTTTAAGACGCAGAAAATCGCCATCAAAGCGACGATTTTGATAAACACAAAACACCAAGCTTTTTTTCTTAGCAAGGGTACACAAGGCTTCTATCTGAGATAAATCAGTAACAGAGGGTTTTTCTAGCAACACGTGCTTGCCGCTTTCCAACGCTTGTTTCGCCTGATCAAAATGCAACACGTTTGGTGTGGTAATCACCACCAAATCCACATCAGACGCCATAAACACAGCCTCGGCAGACGACACAACCATGGCATCAGGCAAAACTGCTTTCACTTCACCCGCCTTGGAACTGCAAACATACGCCATCGTCATGCCAGGGTCGTTCATCACAAAAGGTGCGTGAAACACTCGCCCAGACAAACCAAAGCCGATCAAACCAACACGAATAGCCATCCCTTACCCTCTTTCACCTAAACTTTATATTTATGGACAGTCTTATAGACAAACAAATCAACATAAACCAGAACACAATAGACTAAATAACTTCCAACTTAGCAAACGACAATACCAGCCACTTGGTGCCTTCGTCGTCGAAGTTAACCTGCACGCGTGCTTGCGGACCTTGACCTTCGTAGTTGATGACCAAGCCTTCACCGAACACGGGATGATTCACTCGATCGCCCATGCTGACAGTGATTTCAGGCGCTTTATAGTTATTCAACACACTGCTGTTTTGCAGTTTATTTTTTTCAAAACTGTAATCTGGTCGTTGCAACGAAATAGGTCGGCTCACTTGTGAGCGAAGACGCACTTCTTCCAAACATTCCGGCGGTAACTCTTTGATAAAACGTGATGGACTGTTAAAAGATTCGCTACCAAACAATCGGCGAGATTCTGCGTAGGTGATGTAAAGCTTTTCCATCGCCCGAGTAATACCCACGTAACAAAGTCGGCGTTCTTCTGCGAGCCGTCCCGGCTCTTCAAACGACATTTTGCTTGGGAAAATATTTTCTTCCACACCGGTTAAGAAGACTAATGGGAATTCCAAACCTTTGGCAGAGTGAAGCGTCATCAGTTGCACTGCATCTTGGTATTCGTCTGCTTGCGCATCGCCAGCATCCAAAACCGCTTTATCCAAGAAAGCCATCAACGGTGAACTGAGTTCTTCGTCTTCATCGCTCCAGCTGAATCCACCCGCGGCACCAACCAACTCTTTTAAGTTTTCAATGCGTGCTTCACCTTTTTCACCTTTCTCTTTTTCATGGAAAGGGATCAGACCGGCTTCTTCGATGATCTGCTCAAAAATGTCATTCAAGTTCAAATCTGGCTGTTGCACTGTGGTGCTCAAACCTTCGATAAGATGCAGAAACGTTTTAATCGCATTGGTTGCACGAGCCGTCATCAAAGACTGACTAACCACTTCTTGCGCGGCTTTCCACATAGAGCAACCGTGATCACGGGCGAATTCTCGTAACGTTCCAATGCTGCGCTCGCCAATGCCGCGCGGCGGTACATTGACGACACGCTCCATGGCGCCGTCGTCATTAGGATCAAGCGCTAAACGAGCGTACGCCAAGGCGTTTTTAATTTCGAGACGGTCGTAGAACCTGTGCCCACCATAAATACGATAAGCAATCTGTTCCCTAACTAAGCATTCCTCGATGACACGAGATTGTGCATTGGAACGATAGAGGATTGCCATGCCAGTCAACGACGATCCCTTGTCGCGCCACTGTTTAATAATGCCAACGATAAAACGTGCTTCATCCTGTTCATTGAACCCCGCATAAAGCGATATAGGATCGCCTTCGCCGCTTTCGGTCCAAAGCTCTTTTCCTAAGCGATCGTCGTTATGCTTAATCAGCCCATTGGCCGCGTTCAATATATGGCCAGTAGAGCGGTAGTTTTGCTCTAGTCGAATCGTACCAACGTCTTTAAAATCTTTCGTAAAGCTTTGAATATTCTCGATTTTCGCGCCACGCCAGCCGTAAATAGACTGATCATCGTCCCCCACTGCGGTAATCGTACCGTGGTCACCGACCATGATGCGTAGCCAAGCGTATTGAATGGTGTTGGTGTCTTGAAACTCGTCCACCAGCACATGGCGGAAGCGATCTTGATAATGACGAAGTAACGCTGGTGTGCTGAGCATCAACTCATGAGCACGCAACAGTAACTCACCAAAATCGAGCAAGCCGCTGCGTTCACAGGCTTCTTCATAGTGGTAATACAGCTCTCGCATACCTTTGGTGAAAGGGTCATGGCTGTCTGGCACATGAGCCGCACGACGGCCTTCGTCTTTTTGTCCATTGATAAACCAAGACACTTGTTTCGGTGGCCAGCGAGTATCGTCAATACTGAGTTCGCGCATAATGCGTTTGATGAGACGTAATTGGTCATCACTGTCCATGATCTGAAAGTTTTCTTTCAGTCCTGCGTCACGCCAATGAGCGCGTAATAAACGGTGAGCCAAACCATGAAAAGTACCAACCCACATGCCTTGAGGAGGAACGCCAACAAGTTGTTCGATACGTCCTTGCATTTCACGCGCGGCTTTATTGGTAAACGTTACCGCCATCAAACTGTAAGGAGATAATTCATAAGCGTGCATCAACCACGCAATACGGTGCACCAAGACACGGGTTTTACCTGACCCAGCCCCCGCCAAAACAAGGCTATTTTGCAACGGCGCGGCGACGGCTTCACGCTGTTTGTCATTCAGTGAGTCGAGGATAAAAGAAACGTCCATTACATTCTGCCATGGTTAATTAATATTTTTGTCATATCAAGCGTGTAAAAATAGGTTGATTTTTAATCTGATTCCGTTTTTTATTAGCTTGAAATGAGTTGTCTGTCTATTTTGACTTTTTTTATCTGTCGATGACAGTGATCTATGCACTTCATGTCGTCGAACGTCCAAAAGGGTATAACGATGAACTATTTTACTGAAACACTAACTGAAGTAAAAACCGACATAATGCACGCTTCCATTAGCTTAGAAAATGAAACAAAAGAGCTGAGTAAAAAGGAAGAGGCACTACGGTTGTTAAAAGCCAGACGTGCCATTGAGCAGCATTTAGAGCAAAAGCGTTTGTACCATGATATATCGAATGGTTGGGATGATTAACGTTATCTAACCAAACGACAACAGTCAGCGGAATCAACTCGACTTAGCTTATGGCTAGGTCTAGAGATTCGTTTCACTCAAAAAAAACAAACTGCCTTCCCCATGAATAGATTCGTAATCTGTCTATTTGTGGGTGAAAAATCTTTTTATGTCATTTATTACCGCATTTTTACACCGTAATTACCTCCCCGTTTTCTCAACTTATGGCGGTTATTCACGTCTTGGAGTACCATACGCACTGATTTTTTAAATCTTCTAATCCATAATAAAAAAAGAAAATAACCCTCTTGGGGGAGTTACTATGTTTGAACATATCCAAGCCGCACCAGCAGACCCAATTCTTGGTCTGAATGACGCTTACAAAAAAGATCCAAATCCCAATAAAATCAACTTGGGCGTTGGTGTCTTTAAAGATGAACAAGGCAACACACCAATTTTAAAAGCCGTAAAACAAGCAGAAGAGCGTTTGTTGGCTGAAGAAAAAACCAAAAGTTATCTCAGTATCGAAGGCGCACCCGCTTATCGATCCGCCGTGCAAACGCTTTTATTTGGTAACGATCACCCCATTATTACCAAGCAGCTTGCTCAAACAGCTCACACTCCTGGCGGCACAGGCGCACTACGCGTCGCAGCAGAATTCATTAAAAAACATTTGCCTGAAGCCACCATCTGGGTCAGTAACCCAACCTGGGCAAATCATCAGTCTGTTTTCCAATCTGTTGGTTTAGAAGTAGGTAGCTACGCCTATTACGACGCCAATGCTAAATCTTTAGATTTCGAAGCCATGTTGGCTAGCTTGTCGCAAATCCCTGAAGGCGACGTGGTGTTGTTTCATGGTTGCTGCCACAACCCAACAGGCATAGACCCAACGCCAGAGCAATGGTATCAATTGGCGAAGCTTTGCAGCAAACAAGGTTTCTTACCATTGTTTGATTTTGCTTATCAAGGTTTTGGTCAAGGACTAACAGAAGATGCTCAAGGGTTACGTACCTTCCTAGAGCACGTTCCAGAGATGTTGATAGCGAGCTCATTTTCAAAGAACTTTGGTCTTTATAACGAACGTGTTGGCGCGCTCACTATTTTGTGTGAAACAAAAGAACAAGCGGAAACCGCTTTCACGCAAATCAAGCGTTGTATTCGTACAAACTACTCAAATCCACCTTCTCATGGCGCAGCGATCGTTGCTGAAATACTCAATGATAAAGAGCTGTATGCCCTATGGGAAAGTGAGCTGAAAGGCATGCGTCTGCGTATTCATGAAATGCGTAGCTTGTTTGTGAATACGCTGCGAGCAAAGGGTGTTAAGCAAGACTTCTCTTTTATCTCAAAGCAGCAAGGCATGTTCTCTTTTTCTGGTCTTACGCCAGACCAAGTTGCTCAGCTGCGTAGAGAATATGGTATTTATATTGTTGGTTCTGGGCGCATTAGTGTGGCAGGAATGACTCATGACAATATGGGCCCACTGTGTGACGCCATTGCCGCCATCTTGAAAGATTAATATTTAGTCTTTTAAGGTTGTGAATAAAAACGGTTTCAGCTCGCGAGCTGACGCCGTTTTTTTACGACTATTATTTCTGTCAGTTGTTTTATCACCAAAGAGGCTGTTACCTTATGGCCTCGCCTTTTTAAACTCAATTCAATAATGGAGCCATCGATGACCGCCACACTAATTTATTGCTATGACCCAATGTGTAGCTGGTGCTGGGGATTCCGCCCAACGTGGACAAAGCTGCAAAAAGCGTTGCAGAGCTTGATTGATTCAGACCAGTTAACCATTCAACCAATGCTGGGTGGCCTCGCGATTGATTCCAATGCAACTATGGCAGAAGAAATGAAAGATAAACTAGAGGGTACTTGGAAAAACATTCAGTCGTCTCTGGGAACGGAATTCAATTTTGATTTTTGGCAAACTGCGTCACCACGTCGCTCCACTTACCCCGCCTGCAGAGCGTGTTATGTAGCAAGAGACATGGGATTGGAAGAAGAGATGTACCACGCTATTCAAGAAGCCTATTACTTGAAAGCGAAAAACCCGTCGGATCTCGATACATTAACAGAGTGCGCAGAACACATAGGGCTAAACCCGAGCGGCTTTCAGAAAAATATGCAGCACGTTAAAAGTGAGCGATTATTGGAAGAAGAAATAGAACAAGCCAGACATCTTGGACTGAATTCATTTCCTTCTCTCACATTACTCATCGGCGATAAACTCACCTCGATTCCATTAGATTATAAAGATCACTCAAGCATGTTGAATGCCATAAAAAAGGCGCTGTCTTAGCGCCTTTTTTATTGTATTTCTATACATTATTTAACCAAAATATAATCTCTCACCGCCTGAACCAAAGCCGCTCCAGCAGCGGCGTAAAGCAATGGCAACGCAAGTGTGTAATCGTTGCCCGCAACAAAGACAGCAATGCAGGCAATCACCATCAGACTCAGCATGAATAGATGGACATAGGCACACAAGCCAAACTTCCATTTCGCGGTGATCATGACGCCACCCACACCCAATACGATCCCTAATGAACCGCCAACCAATACATCCATTGGCCAATGGACACCGATCAAGACTCGGCTTAGGCCAACTAAGACAGCCAGTGTAATAAGGACCACTTTAAAGAACACATTTTTTGTATAGCAAAAGCACACACTTGCTAAAAGAAATGCCGTTAAACTATGTCCAGACGGGAAGCTACGCGCTTTATAGGCTCTACCCAAAAGGTTAAAGGTCTCAGGATCCAACACCGCCGGCGGACGCGGCATGGCAAAATAGTCTTTCAGTAAATTCACTACGATTACGCCAAGCAAACTGGTAAATAAAACCGCCCAATGAAAACGTATGTGTCGGCAAGAAAATAATAATACCAAGACTAATAAAAACACCCCATCTCCGAAAACTGTCATATTTTCTAAGATAACAACAGGGATATAAACGCTAAGACTGTTTATCTCCATAAAGGCAAACTGATAGCCGCCGACCACTTCACCAATCATCGCCATACTTGCCAATAGTACCGCCACCAAGAGTAAGATTTGAATACTAAATTGAGGAACCACCATCTCGGTTGTTCTAGCTTGATCTAATAATGATTTATAATTAGTCGACATTTTGATCAATTGGCAACGCATAAAATCTCTTCTCTTCAGGTAATAATAGATATTCAATAAAGTGGATTTTTTTGAATTACTGCACATTGTATGCACAGTGAGTGAAAAAATAGTGAAACGTATATTTTCGATATATGGAAAAAGGAAAGAGGATCTTTATATTTTTTCTTGTGTAAGATAAGCAGATGGAATGCAAAAAAGTAGACTGATGGAATAAGCTAGATATCTGTTAATAGACACATATAAATGAGTAAATAACATCATAAAGAGACACTCGCGATGCTGATGTCACCCCCGTAATGATGAAGAAATACCCGCTGCTTTTCTTCTCTAGATAACAGCAAGGTCAATAGGAACGAATTCAAAAATGAAAAGTAACTTCACTATTTTTTCGCTATTGTCGGCGAATTTATGTACTTTTTTCAAAAAAATTTCAAAATCAAAACCGAGAACATCTACCTTTGTTCTCTTAATGACGATCCTAAATTTGGCATTGTATCACTGGCCATTATTGTCTTTTGCTAACAAGAATCTAGCGATATTGACACTAAATGGCATGCAAACATTACTGACCGTGTTCGCCGTCATTTACCTTGTAACCGCGCTGGTTCTTTATCCGTTGTTTATCCTTTCAAGGCGCTTAGGTAAGGCCGTTTGCGTTATCTTTGCCATAGGCAATTCATTGGCGACGTATTTCGTGGTGACCTATAACGTCATCTTAGATAAGACGATGATGGGAAATATTTTCAATACCCAATATTCGGAGTCCGAGCAGTTTTTAAGCCTAAAGCTGATTGCCTATTTTATTGTCTTAGGCCTGATACCAGCTTGGTTAATTATTCGTACGTCGATTCAAAAAACATCAAGGGTGCGCTTGTTTTTGCATCTAACAATCACCGTCATAGTAGCGTCTACTTGGGTTTGGCAGTCACAGAGTCACTGGCTTTGGATTGACGATCATGCCAAGCAGTTGGGTGGTAGGATCATGCCATGGTCTTATGTGGGAAATGCGGCGCGCTATCAAAGTGATCGAGCAAAACAGAACATAGTACAAACGTTGTTACCGGACGCGACCTTCCGCTCAAATAAAAAGACCGTTGTCGTGTTGGTTATCGGTGAGTCCGCACGCGCTGAAAATTTCTCGCTTTATGGATACGATAGACTGACGAATCCATTACTGACAGCGTCCGATGTTATTACCTTAAAAAAGGCCACATCTTGCGCCACTTACACCACTGCATCAGTAAAATGCATTCTCTCTCATGTGAATACAAGTGGTGTGTTTTCCGAAAACTTTGAGACCTTGCCTAGTTACTTACAAAGACAAGGTATTGATGTTATCTGGCGTACCAAAAACTGGGGAGAAGCCCCAATCAAGGTGTCGAGCTACCTAACGTCAGGGGATTTGAAAAAACACTGTGAAGGTTTAGAGTGCGATTATGATGGCGTGTTGTTAACCAATCTTACTGAACAGATTAGAGCCTCAGACAAACAAAAAGTGTTTGTGGTTTTGCATCAAACAGGCAGCCACGGCCCATCTTATTACAGTAAATACCCAAAAGAATTTGAAGTATTTAAACCCGTCTGTCGTTCGGTTGAATTAAATAACTGCACACAAAAAGAATTGATCAATGCATACGATAATACCATCCTATACAACGATCACTTTTTGGATAACTTACGGCAAATTTTAGACGGGTTATCACAGACCTCTAGCGCTTACCTGTATGTCTCTGATCATGGAGAATCTCTTGGCGAAGGCGGTATTTACTTGCATGGAACGCCCCACACCATCGCGCCTGATCAACAATTGAAAGTGCCTTTCTTTGTGTGGATGTCTCAATCCTTTATCGACCAAAAGCACATTTCAGTCGATAAACTCAAGCAAAGGGAGCAAAGCACCCAAGCCAATATCTTCCACAGCGTAATGGGGGCTTTTGATATGGACAGCGAGATTTACAATAAAGACTTAGACATGTTCGAAGCAGCAGCCAATAAATAACACGTCGAAACGCCAAGGTCAGACGGTTACTGACCTTAGCGTTTAGAACTTAACCAAAATCGTGATTGATTAAGTCCAGCATCGGGTTATAAAGTGGCTCCGTGGTCGCATTTCGAGGTTTTTTATCTTCCCCTTTTGTAGCGGCAACGGTCTTTTCTTCTTTTTCCACTTCAATAGCGTCAGACGGCGCTAAATCACTCTCAATGGCTTCGACTATTTCTTCTGTTTGCTTGGTCTCTTCAATAGGATTACTTGCTTCAATAGTCTCGGAAACCACCTCATCAAGCGATTTTCCAACAGGTTGATTATCATCAGAGATTAAATGCTCAGCCAAAGCTTTTGCCAACGGCTGTACATCGTCTAACGTAACATTCACCGCTAACCAATGTTTCGCATCAGGTTCATGACTCACCAATGTCCCCGGCACAAAAGCATGTCTAAAATTGGCTAATAAGGCAGTGGTGCCTGCAATGCCCAATGGCGTAGACAAATGCATCCAAAGAGACATTCCCCCTTTGCTTGCAACAAAACTGACGTGTTCACCAAGACGTGCTTCCAGGTGCGCCTTAACACGCTCTGAATTGGCCCAGACTTCTCTCGCTCGTCGAGTTAATGATCGCTTACTATTTGGCTGCAATGCATCGCTTAATGCCACCTGTTGAGCATCACTCAAAGACATATCGGCGCCTAAAAAAGCTCCTTCCAACAACCCATGATGTCGGCCAGGCAAACACCAACTAGCCGACCGACCCACGCCTTTCGACTCCACACCGCCGATATAAACAATATGATCAGACGAATCCAGTGACTTGTAAGTCATAATAGAGCCCGCGCGATAGGCCAAATGCGAGCACATATCCCACTCAATCACTGGGAGCTTGGTTTCTTCAATAATCGCAAGCCAACGACGCAGGCTTAAATTACTAATCAGTTGCCCTGCGGGAAATGAGAACTGGCTCGGTAAGACAATCAAACGAATCGAGTCATCGCGTAAACAACGAATCGCTAAATCCAAATCGACACCACGCTCGCCCGCTCCTAAAGTAATAACGTGTCTACCTAAGCTTTGTAATGTGGTGGTGATTCTTGGATCGCACGGCGTCAATACTAAAACCGCATCACCTCGTTGCGTCAGCGTTTGCACACTCTGCGTAAACATTGCCAAAGGCGAATGACCTAACCAAAGCTGCGACGCATGTGCTTTGATACCCAGTCCTTTTAAATAGTCGCTGACCGACTCACGCGCCGTTAAATGACCCTTGCCCAACACAGGTAAATGCACCTCTTCTTGGCGAACCGTTGGCGCTAAGAATGTATCACTTTGATCGACTAAAGCGCCGCGGTGAGCAAGGCAAGACCACGCAGGCTTAGTGCCATCACGACTTAACGTTCTTAATGCTTCGCCCGTCAGTAAAAGGGCGGGCTTCGTCTCACTGCGATGACAAACAAAGTAGCCAGATTTAGGTCGTGATTCGATCCAACCGTCTTCACTCAACAATTCATAACCATGAATAATGGTGTTTAAACTCAGACCCAATTGTTTCGATAAAACACGTAAGGATGGCATCCGATCGCCAGGCAAAATCGCGTCTTGCGACAATTGATCCAAAAACCAATCCACCACACCTTTGTATAAAAAATCCGCCACCGCTTTGTACCTTTTCTAGTTTATTATCTAGTATCTGTTATCAATCATTATAGCTGTCTTAAGAAAACGCAAGTAAAAGGCCAATAATTCGCGATGTTGATGGGAGTTAAGGTACAATTTCACTCTGTTTACGGCTATTTTTACGGTTTTTCTTAAGCCGGAAGCCCTTTAAACACCCTGATTATTCAAATACAAAGTAGAGTATCCATGGCTTTTGATCCTTCATCGCTTCGTCACCTTTTTCCTATTTTGTCGCTGCAGGCCTACGATCATCCTTTGACCTATTTGGATAACGCAGCCACTACGCAAAAGCCGCTACCTGTATTGGATGCCATTCAAGATTACTATCGAAACACCAACGCCAATGTTCATCGCGGCGCACACTTCCTCAGCGATCGAGCAACCAATCGTTTTGAACAAGCACGAGACACCGTTGCGCGCTTTATCAATGCACCTGAGCAAAGTCATATTATTTGGACAAAAGGTGCCACAGAAGCCATTAATATGGTGGCCTTTGGCTTAGAACATCTGTTGGAAGAAGGTGATGAAATCCTTATTACTAGCCTAGAACACCATGCGAATCTTGTTCCTTGGCAACAATTGGCTTTTCGAACCGGCGCACGATTGCGCGTTTTACCATTAACCTCTAAGGGTGAATGGGAGTCGGAGTTCAGTCATTACTTCACCGATCGCACGCGTATTTTTGCCGCGACGCAAATATCCAATGCCATTGGCACCAGCACCCCACTGCAAACCATGCTTGATAATGCCAAGCTACAAGGCGCTTTTACTCTTGTAGATGGTGCTCAAGCCGTGGCGCACTATCCTATCGATATACAAGCACTAGACTGTGATTTTTATGTTTTCTCTGGCCACAAAATGTATGGGCCCACAGGCATCGGCGTCTTATACGGAAAAAGTCATGCATTAGACGTTTTACTACCCTGCCAAACGGGCGGAGAAATGGTGCGTCATGTTTCGTACCAAGCGACAGAGTTCAATGTTTTACCCTATCGATTGGAAGCAGGGACACCGAACATCGAAGGTGCTATCGGTTTAGCGGCTGCGTGTGACTTTCTCAATATTCAAGATAGACCTGCGTTATTGGCGTGGGAACAATCCCTCGCTGCGCACGTTTATTTTCGCCTACATAAGGAAGGCGGTATCGATATTTACTCTCCCGAAAAAAACACCACGTTAGTATCATTAAGTGTACCCAATATTCATATTTTGGATTTGAATGCGTATCTAGATAGCCAAGGCATCGGTGTTCGTGCTGGGAGTCACTGTGCCCATCCTTTAATGGCACAACTCGGCGTTGCCGGTACGCTTCGTGCGTCATTTGCTTGTTACAACACCCTGGAAGAAGCTAACCGATTCTGCGATGTTCTGCTCGACGCGATTGATATATTAGGAGATGAGTAATGAACAACTCGAACCAGACACTAACCATAAAAGAACAGCTGCAAGCTTGCCGCAGCAAAGAAGAAACGTTTAAAATCTTGGTTACCTTGAGCAAAACATTGCCGCGACTATCATCGGAAGAAAAAACCGAAGAGAACAAGGTGAAAGGCTGCGAAAGCGCCGTCTGGCTTATCGTCGAAGAATCAAACGGTATCCGTCACTTCAACGCCGACAGCGACGCCAAACTGATGCGTGGAGTCCTTGTCGCGATATTGAGCTTGGTAGAAGGAAAAAGCGTAGAAAACATTCAGAAAATAAACCTTAAATCTGAATTAGCAGCACTGAATCTCACCAGTTATCTGACGAGTTCAAGAACCAATGGGGTATTGGCTATTTTATCTCAACTTCAGCAGCCTTAATCAGCTTATCCAATACTCTCGATACCGCCACAAAACCAAAAGTCGCCGTTACTGCGGTACTGGCACCAAAGCCCGTATCGCAGTTCATTTTAGTTTCTGTGTCCCCTTTCAATCTTTGCTTAGAGACGGTTCCGTCACCTTGCGGATAATTCAATTGCTCGATGGAAAACACACATTCAATGTAAAAACGCCTTTTGGTATTTCGGCTGAAATTATAATAACGACGTAGAAAATTGCGTAGGTTAGCCGCTAATGGATCACCAACGGTTTTAGCCAGATCGGCCGTCTGAATTTTAGTCGGGTCGGTTTGCCCGCCGGCACCACCAATCGTAATAACAGAACGCTTATTGCTCTTACACCACGCCATTAGAGCGGCTTTTGGTTTGATACTGTCAATGCAATCAATAATATAATCAAATGGCTCAGCGAGGAGCTCAGACATGTTGTCGGCAGTTGCAAAGTCTTCTATCGAAGTGATTTCACAGTTCGGGTTTATTTGTTTAACTCTTTGAGTCATTACATCGACTTTAGATTCACCAATAGTGTCACTTAGAGCATGTATCTGACGATTTGTATTGGTAACGCAAATGTCATCCATGTCGATTAGTGTAATTTTTCCGATACCTGAACGAGCTAAAGCTTCTGCTGCCCAAGAACCTACACCACCAATACCAATGACACACACATGAGCTTGAGAAAAAATCTCATAGGCTGCGTCTCCATACAAACGCCGAATACCACCAAACCGTTGTTCGTCTGTCACTTTTCTCTCCTCACAGGGAGATCGCCCTGCGCTTTTTCTTTCAATAAGTGTATTCTTTGACTCTGTAAACATACTGACATGCACAGTGAGCCTTATGATTGAGCAAGCTTTTGAACAACTCGGTTTAACGCCAAGAGAAACTCAACTTTACCAAACTCTATTAAAACTCGGCCCTTCTTCTATTCGGGATATTGCCGAACACAGTGGTATCAACCGAGGAACGGCTTACGAATCCCTAAAACAGTTACAGGGTAAAGGGGTTGTTAGTTATTTTCCTAAAGGAAAACGCCGCTTTTTTAGCGCTGAAAATCCCGATATTTTACTGAATTTAGCGGAAGAAAAACGCAACCGCCTCGACAAAACCATCGAAAACCTGAAGAACACCATCATTCCTAACTTGCATCAGCAGCAGCCAGAGTATCATCAGACCAATGTGCGTTATTACGAGGGCGATGATGGCATTGAATGGGTATTACGCGATATTTTAAACGTCGTATCCGAACAAGACCATAAAGAATATTGCGTATTTTCGTCTAAGCCGATTCGTCCCTTTTTGTATCGTCCTTTTCCAAACTACACAAAACAACGTGTCAAACTGGGAATTAATGTAAAAGTCATCGCGCTGGGTGATGGCGGCGAAGAAGCAGAATTATCAGAACGTAAGTGGATTAAAACAGAAGGCGCTGTGGACGCGAGCTACATCGCAATTTACCCACCTAAATGTGCAATCATCTCATTGGCAAGTAACAACTTTCCTTCCGCTGTCGTATTAGAATCCAAAGACATCGCCAAAGCCCAGCAAATTATCTTCGATACACTGTGGAAAATGCTTTAAATCAGCAAATTAAAGAAGTGTAAGACAATAAAAAAGCAGCCCTTAGGCTGCTTTTTTTGACTTTCAAACTCAACATTACCGCTTATTTGTTATTGCGGAACTGTTGAATAGTACGCAAACGGGCCATAGCTTGCACTAGTTCCGCTGTCGCACGAGTGTAGTCGACGTCAGGTTTTTGGTCAGCCAAAAGCTCTCTTGCGTGTTCCTGAGCTTTTAGTGCCGCCTCTTCGTCCAGATCTCTTGCACGAGTGGCTGTATTAGCCAAGACGGTGACGCGGTGCGGTTGAACTTCTAGGAAGCCACCGGACACGAAGATAAACTCTTCGTCACCATTTTCTTTAACCACACGAACAGGGCCTGCTTTCAGAGTCGTCAACAATGGCGCGTGACCAGGCATAATACCTAGATCGCCATAGCTGCCTGCAGCCACAAGAGATTGAACCGTACCGGAAAAAATCTCTTGCTCAGCGCTTACGATATCGCAGTGTACTGTGATAGCCATAAGTTGCCTCTCTTAGTCATACTTAGTAAAAGTGCCTTACAGCACTTTTACTACGTGTGATGGTTAAAGTTTCTTAGCTTTCTCGACCGCTTCGTCGATACTACCAATCATGTAGAACGCTTGCTCTGGAAGATCATCAAACTCACCATCCAAGATGCCTTTAAAGCCACGAATAGTGTCTTTCAAAGAAACATACTTACCTGGAGAGCCTGTAAATACTTCTGCTACGAAGAAAGGCTGAGACAAGAAACGCTGGATTTTACGAGAACGGTTAACCGTTTGCTTATCTTCTTCAGATAACTCGTCCATACCCAAGATCGCGATGATGTCTTTAAGCTCTTTATAACGTTGCAATACCATTTGTACGCCACGCGCTACGTCATAATGCTCTTGACCAATAACAAGAGGATCAAGCTGACGTGAAGTAGAGTCAAGAGGATCGATCGCTGGGTAGATACCCAAAGATGCGATGTCACGAGACAATACAACGGTTGCGTCCAAATGAGAGAACGTCGTTGCTGGAGACGGGTCAGTCAAGTCATCCGCAGGTACGTATACCGCTTGAACAGACGTGATAGAACCAGTCTTAGTAGAAGTGATACGTTCTTGAAGAACACCCATCTCTTCAGCAAGTGTAGGCTGGTAACCTACCGCAGATGGCATACGACCTAGCAATGCAGATACTTCCGTACCGGCAAGCGTGTAACGGTAGATGTTATCTACGAAGAAAAGTACGTCACGACCTTCGTCACGGAACTTTTCAGCCATCGTCAAACCAGTCAAAGCAACACGTAAACGGTTACCTGGTGGCTCGTTCATCTGACCGTATACAAGAGATACTTTGTCGATTACGTTCGAGTCAGTCATCTCATGATAGAAATCGTTACCTTCACGAGTACGCTCACCAACACCAGCGAATACAGAATAACCACTGTGCTCGATAGCGATGTTACGGATAAGCTCCATCATGTTTACGGTTTTACCAACACCGGCACCACCAAATAAACCAACTTTACCGCCTTTCGCGAAAGGACAAACAAGGTCGATTACTTTGATACCTGTCTCTAGCAATTCGTTACTAGAAGACTGCTCAGCATAAGAAGGCGCAGCACGGTGAATTGACCAACGCTCTTCTTCGCCGATTGGGCCTTTTTCATCAATCGGATTACCTAGAACGTCCATAATACGTCCTAGTGTTTTAATACCAACAGGAACAGAAACAGGTTTGTTTGTATTTTCTACAACCAATCCACGCTTCATACCATCGGTAGATCCCATTGCGATGGTACGAACAATACCGTCGCCTAGTTGTTGTTGAACTTCCAACACCAACTCTTTGCCTTCAATGGTTAGGGCATCATATACTTTTGGCACGCTATCACGTGGGAATTCCACGTCGATAACAGCACCGATAATTTGTACGATTTGTCCGCTACTCATGTTCGGATCCTCTTAAATACCTAAATACCTTAAACCGCTGCCGCGCCGCTGACTATCTCAGAAATTTCCTGAGTAATCGCTGCTTGACGAGCCTTGTTGTACACCAACTGCAATTCATCAATGATATCGCCGGCGTTGTCCGTTGCGTTTTTCATCGCAAGCATACGAGATGCTTGTTCACACGCAATGTTTTCAACGACTGACTGATATACTTGAGATTCAATATAGCGAACCAATAATTCGTTTAAAATTTCAACGGCTTCTGGCTCATAAATGTAATCCCAGTGGTGCTGTAACTCTGTATTCTCTTCCGCTTTCAGTGGCAAAAGTTGCTCAACCGTTGGTACCTGAGTCATCGTATTCACGAACTCATTAGAAACCACATACAAACGATCAATGCGACCTTCGTCAAATGCGTCTAGCATCACCTTTACACTACCGACTAAGTCGTCAGCTTTGGGTGCATCACCTAAACCGGTGAACGCTGCTGTTACATTTCCGCCGTAGTTACGAAAGAATGAAACGGCTTTACCGCCAATGGCACAGATGTCGATTTCAACACCCGTATCAGCGAACTGCTTCATATCTTTAATGGCTTTTTTGAACACGTTAACGTTCAAACCACCACATAAACCACGATCAGAAGAGATTACGATATAACCAACACGATTCGCCTCACGTTCGGTAAGGTAACGGTGTTTATACTCAGGATTCGCGTTGGCCAAATGACCAACTACTTGGCGAATTCGTTCCGCATACGGACGAGAAGCGGCCATACGATCCTGAGCTTTACGCGTTTTACTAGCAGCTACTTTTTCCATAGCACGAGTAATTTTACGCGTATTGTTAATGCTCGAAATCTGAGTACGTATCTCTTTTCCGACTGCCATAATAGAACTGCCCTTGTGAGAATGTTATTTCACAAACTGCAAGAAAGTGGTGACAGGCTAGATTAGTAGCTTGTCACCAAAGTCATTACCAAGTTTGCGTCGCTTTAAACTTCTCGATTGCCGCTTTAAGTGTCGCTTCAATCTCGCCGTTAAAATTACCAGTTTTGTTGATGTCAGCCATAAGATCAGCGTGTTCGCTGTTCATATAACCTAACAATGCTGTTTCAAAACTACCAATTTTGCTTGTTTCAACATCTACAAGGAAGCCATCATTAGCAGCGTAAAGAACTACGCCCATATCAGCTACAGCCATAGGAGAGAACTGCTTTTGTTTCATCAGTTCAGTAACCTGTTTACCGTGCTCTAGCTGCTTACGAGTCGCTTCGTCTAGGTCAGATGCGAACTGAGCGAAAGCCGCCAATTCACGATACTGAGCCAAAGCAAGACGAATACCACCGCCAAGTTTTTTGACAATCTTAGTTTGAGCTGCACCACCAACACGAGAAACCGAAATACCGGCGTTCATCGCTGGACGAATACCCGCATTAAACGAGCTCGTTTCCAAGAATATCTGACCATCTGTGATGGAGATAACGTTGGTTGGTACGAATGCAGATACGTCACCACCTTGTGTCTCGATGATTGGCAACGCAGTCAAAGAACCGGTTTTGCCTTTCACTTCACCATTGGTGAATTTCTCAACATACTCAACGTTTACACGAGAAGCACGCTCAAGAAGACGAGAGTGAAGATAGAATACATCACCTGGGTAAGCTTCACGACCTGGTGGACGACGAAGAAGCAAAGAGATCTGACGGTAAGCCCAAGCTTGCTTGGTCAAATCATCATAAATGATCAAAGCGTCTTCACCGCGGTCACGGAAGTATTCACCCATAGTACAACCAGTGTATGGCGCTAGGTAAAGCATCGCCGCTGGATCAGAAGCACCAGCCGCTACCACTGTGGTGTAACTCATTGCACCCGCTTCTTCAAGCTTACGTACAACGTTGGCAATAGTAGATTGTTTCTGACCAATCGCTACGTACACACACTTAATGCCACTGTCTTTCTGCGCAATAATGGTGTCAATAGCCAACGCCGTTTTACCAATTTGACGGTCACCGATGATCAACTCACGTTGACCGCGACCAATTGGTACCATGGCATCAATGGCTTTGTAACCAGTCTGGATAGGTTGATCAACTGACTGACGTTCGATAACGCCTGGTGCCACTTTTTCAACTTTATCCGTTAATTTTGCATTGATATCGCCTTTGCCGTCGATTGGGTTACCCAATGCGTCAACAACACGACCAAGCAATTCAGGACCGATTGGAACTTCCAATATACGACCGGTACATTTAACTTTTTGACCTTCTACAAGGTCTTGGTATTTACCTAGTACTACCGCACCTACAGAGTCACGCTCTAGGTTCAAAGCAATACCATAAACACCACCGGAGAATTCAATCATTTCTCCGTACATAACATCTGCCAAACCGTGAACCAGAACGATACCGTCTGCTACACTGACAATTGTGCCCTCATTTTGGGCATCAGAAGTGACATCGAGATTCTCGATGCGCTTCTTGATAATCTCGCTGATCTCAGATGGATTCAGTTGCTGCATGCTAAATTCCTCAACCCTGTTTTCGATTTAACGAAACACTAGGAGTTTATCGCCTCGGACAGTTTCGCCAGTTTACCGCGAACTGAACCGTCGATGATTAAGTCACCTGTACGGATAACCACGCCACCAAGCAGGCTCGCGTCTGTTGCATTGGTTAGGTTGATAGTACGATCCAACCTTTTCGCCAATGCTGCGGCCAATGCTTGTGCCTGTTCTGCTGATAATTCAAAAGCAGAGGTAAATTCAACATCCACTGCTTTTTCAAAATTCAGTTTGAACTGTTGATATAACACAGAGATCGCTGGAATAAGCGTCAAACGCTTTTTCTCAGCTAGGGCTAGCAAAAATGCTTTGCCCTGCTCTGTTGTTACTTCCGCACAAACGTCCGCTAGAGCGTTTGCCTTCTCTTCCGCACTAAAAGCTGGATTTCCAAGTGCCACCTTAAGCTTAGATTCCACTGTTACAGCGGCTAATATGCTCAGCATATCAGCCCATTCTGTAACGTGGCCTTGCTCACGGGCAACTTCGAAAGCTGCTCTAGCGTACGGTCGCGCGACTGTTTTTAGTTCAGCCATTAGACCCTCGCTTAAAGCTCTTTAGCGAGTTTTTCAACGATCTCGCTATGTGCTTTTTCGTCAATAGTGGCTCCCAAAATCTTCTCGGCACCAGCAAAGGCAAGGACAGAAACTTGTGAACGCAATGCTTCTTTAGCACGCAATACATCTTGTTCTATCTCTGCTTGAGCTGCTTCGCGCAAGCGTTTGCCATCGGCAATTACTTGTTCGTTTGCTTCGTCGATAATTTGGTTCGCACGTTTGTTGGCTTGTTCAATAATCTCGGCCGCGTTCTCTTTACTTGCACGTAGAGTTTGAGAGGCTTGTTCTTGTGCCAACTCAAGATCACGTGAAGCACGGTTCGCTGCTTCCAAACCGTCTGCAATTTTTTTACTACGCTCTTCGAGCGCAGCAATTACTGGTGGCCACACGTATTTCATGCAGAACCAGACAAAAATGGCAAACGAGATAGCTTGGCCTAGAAGTGTGAGATTTAAGTTCACGCTAATACCCTCGCTTTTAGTCGTTTAAAAATCATTCCCGCAGAATTTTGCAGAATATTAACCAGCGACCAAAGCAACAAAAGGATTCGCAAAAGTGAAGAACAATGCGATACCTACACCGATCATAGTTACGGCATCAAGAAGACCCGCTACGATGAACATTTTAACTTGCAGCATTGGAACCATTTCTGGTTGACGCGCTGCGCCTTCCAAGAATTTTCCACCCAATATACCAAAACCAATCGCAGTACCTAGGGCACCTAGACCGATTAGAAGGGCTACAGCGATCGCAGTAAGACCAACTACAGTTTCCATTTTAACTCCTACATTTTCACAGTTTTAGATAAGGTTTAAAAAATATTACTTTAAAGAACACACTTTTAGTGATCTTCGTGCGCCATACTTAAATAGACGATAGTCAACATCATAAAGATGAAGGCTTGAAGCACGATAATCAAAATATGGAAGATTGCCCATGGTACCGACAGAGCCCATTGTAGACCCCAAGGTAAGATAGCAATCAAAATGAAGATCAATTCACCAGCGTACAAGTTACCGAACAATCGCAATGCTAATGAAACAGGCTTAGCAAGTAGACCTACACCTTCAAGCAAGAAGTTGAAAGGAATCATCCATTTGCCGAAAGGCTGTAACGTCAGTTCACCAACAAATCCACTAATGCCTTTTACCTTGATGCTATAGAACACAATCAACGCAAAAACAGAGAGTGACATACCTAACGTGGCATTAATGTCTGTTGTAGGAACAAATTTGAAATACACATTATGAGGATCCGCGCCAAATATAGACACTCCCACCCACTTAGCAACAGCTGGCAAAAAGTCAACTGGGATCAAATCCATGAAGTTCATCAAGAAAACCCAAACAAAGATGGTCAAAGCCAAAGGTGCAATGACCTTACTCTTACCATGAAAGGTTTCTTTAACGCTGTTATCAACAAATTCAACCATAAGCTCTACAAAATTTTGCAGTCCTGATGGTGTATCTGTTGATATTTTCTTTGCTGCTTTACGGAACAACCACAAGAACAATATACCCAAGGCGATTGAAACCGCCATAGTGTCTACATGAATTGCCCAGAATCCCATATCTGCTGCTTCTTTTGCATCATGGGCAAGACCCCATGTACCGTCAGGATGTTGACCATAAGTCAAATTCTGAAGGTGATGCTTTATATATGCAGAAGCTGTTGGACTTTCAATACCCATACTTATATCCACGCTCTCTCAATGATTAAAATTCTATTCTCTATCGTATTAAGTATTTCTTAGCACGATAGGACTGAGCCAATGACTCAAAATTGCGCCTCCAAAACCTGCAAAAAAAGCACCTGCAGCTAATGGTTTTATCAGAAGAAAAACCAGCGACAATAAAACCACTGTCATAGCCAACTTACCGGCTTCTCCTCGATAGAATGATCTAACAACATCTTTTGCTGGGCGGACACCCCTATAACCAAAAATCCGCCATGCCATATAAATACTGGGTAATATACTGGTCAATGCACCCAATATAAAAGAGTACCCATACAGACAACCCGCAATGTAAAAAATTCCCAATGATACAAAAAGAGTTAAAAATAATTGTAACAAGAGAAAACGAAATACAGCCTTCTTTCTGGCGCTGATGATTGCACTCGCGCTTAACGGCTTATTTGTCTCCATTACCTAACTCTCTAGCTGCACTCTAAAAGTGCAATCAATGTGATGATTTACAAAATTCGAGGCATTATATGGGTAATGGCGACTGTGTTCAACTTAAACTAGACAGCAAGATCACTTTCAGAGCATCTTGTCTAAATAGAAAAGCTTCAATCATAATTACTTTATTTTCCGGTGAGTAGCTCACTAATCAAGAGCTCTAGGTGTTCAGGGTTACGATACTCAATGATAAGCTTACCTTTTCCTTTGGAGGAAGGCTGAATTTTAACAGCGGCATTCATTTTTTGACTGATACGTTCAGCCTCTGCACTTAAATCAGGCAAGACAGGTTTACTATCTTCATTTTTTTCAATCACTTGAAAGTTTTTCACCAATCTTTCTGTCTCACGGACAGATAAAGATTTAGTCACAACTTGTGATGCTGCCTGGATTTGTTTGTCATGCTCTAACGGGAGTAACGCTCTAGCGTGACCCATTTCAATATCGCCATGCTCTAATAAACGACGAACTTCGGGTGTTAATCCTAATAAACGCAATAAATTTGCCACGGTTGAACGTGATTTACCCACAGTATCAGCCACTTCTTGCTGCGTGAGGTGAAAATCCTCAACCAAACGCTGTAACGCTAACGCTTCTTCTACTGGGTTTAAGTCTTCACGCTGAATATTTTCGATCAACGCCAATACGACCGCGTCGGCGTCTTCAACATGACGAACAATAACAGGTACTTGGGTTAAATCAGCTAATTTGGCAGCACGCCAACGACGTTCACCCGCAATAATTTCATATTGGTTATGACCACTGGGGCGGACTACAATAGGCTGCATAATACCTTGATTGCGAATCGACGATGCCAAGTCTTCTAATTGCGCAGGGTTCATGTCGCGACGAGGCTGAAATTTTCCTTTCGAAAGCCACTCGACAGGCAAGTAAGTCAGGCCTTTTATTTCTTCATTATTGGCGCCACGATCAACATCGTGAGTCGCCGCCTTTTGCGGCGCTAATAATGCATCTAAGCCACGACCTAGACCTCTTTTTTTCATCGTCATTTCATTAACCCTAATTGGTATTATAAATACGCTATATTAAGCAATCATCACACAACAGTTTTTCGAATAAACTCACCCGCTAAAGCAAGATAAGCGATGGCGCCACGAGATTGTTTTTCATAGTGTAAAACAGGTAAGCCATAACTTGGCGATTCAGCTAAGCGAATATTTCGAGGTATAACTGTGTCGTAAACCTTATCCCCAAAATGCTTATGAAGCTGATTGGAAACATCGTGAGTTAAACTTGGACGAGGATCATACATGGTTCGTAGAATCCCTTCGACCACTAGCGATGGGTTTAACGCTTGAGTAATACGCTCTATGGTTTGCAGTAAGGCCGTTAACCCTTCTAAAGCGTAATATTCACACTGTACAGGAATAAGCACACCTTGAGAGGCGGCAAGCGCATTGACGGTTAACATGTTCAATGCAGGAGGACAGTCAAGCAAGATAAAGTCAAAGTCATTATCGACTTCATACAAGCCTGCTCGTAGCCGTGTTTCTTTACTTGGTAAGTCTAATAAAACAACTTCTGCACCAGTTAAATCACCATTAGCGGGTAATACCCAATAATCTCCAGGCATGGTTTTTTTCATGACTTCTTTTACGCCATGAGTGCCAATTAATACATCGTAAACACTGGTGTCTAATTCTTCTTTGGTCAAGCCACTTCCTGTCGTAGCGTTACCTTGCGGATCTAAATCAATTAATAAAACTCGGCGCTTCATCGCCGCAAGAGAGGCCGCTAAATTGACACAGGTGGTGGTTTTACCAACACCACCTTTTTGGTTTGTAACTGCGATGATTCTTGCCATGCTTTATCCTTTACGCGTCATTACTACCATGTGACGCTCTGCCTGAATATTTGGCACATTAAGAGGCTCTACTGATACTAAATCAACCTCTTTCGGTAGTGCCGCTATTTCTTCACTAGGGTAAACCCCTTTCATGGCCAAAAAATTACCCGTATTACTAGGCAGAGGCAGAGTCCACCGAATCATATCTTGTAGAGAAGCAAAGGCTCGAGAGATAACGTGATCGTATTCACCTTGATGAGGATGCTTTTCAACCCGTTCATTTTCTACCGTTACGTTATGAATCCCCAGTTCCATTTTAACTTGGGTTAGGAAGCGTGTTTTTTTGCCATTACTGTCAAGCAAAGTAAAACGTTTCTCAGGACAACATATAGCAAGCACCATACCAGGTAAGCCAGGGCCTGTGCCGACATCTATAATATGCTCACCGGTGATATAAGGTAACGTCGCCAAACTATCAAACAAATGCAAAGAAATCATTTGCTCAACATCACGAATGGCGGTCAGGTTATAAGCCTTGTTCCACTTTTCAAGCATAGCAAGATAGCGAACAAGAATCTGAATGGTATCATCAGAGAGAACAGCGCCCATTTGTTGGGCGCCTTTTTGAATGGTGTCAAAGTGTGTCACAGTCGATCCATTTCTATAAAGAATGAGTAATTAGGGATTATCGGCTGATGATTCTAGGCACTTTTGCGCGCAATCGCACGTTTTTTCAAGTGAATTAACAGTAAGGACACCGCGGCTGGTGTTACACCTTGGATTCGAGACGCCGCTGCCAATGTCGCAGGACGCAACTGAGTCAGCTTTTGCTTGATCTCATTCGACAAACCTTCCATCTTTGAATAATTCAAATCATCCGGTAATGCAGTATTTTCTTGACGACGTAGTCGCTCGATATCTTCCGCTTGACGAGTAATGTAGCCCGCGTATTTTACCGCTATTTGAACTTGTTCAGACACCTGTTCATCTACCGGTTCATCAAGCGCATTTTTTAAATCAGCCACATCGGAATACACAATATTGGGTCGTTTGAGCAAATCGAGCAAGTTATACTCATGCGTAATCGGAGTTTCCAATTTTGGATTAATAATATCTGATTCCGGTGAATTAGGTACAATCCAGCTTGATTTTAATCGTTGTGTTTCAAGTTCAATCGCTTCGCGTTTTTTACAAAACGCGGCCCAACGTTCATCAGACACCAGACCCAATTCACGGCCTTTCTCTGTTAAGCGCATGTCGGCGTTGTCTTCACGTAAGATCAAACGATATTCCGCACGACTAGTAAACATACGGTAAGGTTCTTTGGTTCCCATAGAAATCAAATCATCTACCAATACACCAAGATAGGCTTCATCACGACGAGGTGTCCAAGCGTCTTTATCTTGTGCCAGTAATGCCGCATTTAAACCCGCCAATAAACCTTGCGCCCCCGCTTCTTCATAACCGGTCGTACCGTTGATTTGTCCGGCGAAAAACAAACCAGGCATGTGTTTGGTTTCTAAAGAATATTTTAAATCTTGAGGATTAAAGTAATCGTATTCAATGGCGTAACCAGGACGCATAATATGCGCGTTTTCCATGCCTTTCATCGAGCGAACTAGCTCAATTTGAACATCAAATGGCAAGGACGTCGAAATACCATTGGGGTAAAGTTCGTGTGTCGTTAAACCCTCTGGCTCAATGAAAATCTGATGTGAATTTTTATCCGCAAAGCGCACTATTTTGTCTTCAATAGAAGGACAATAACGCGGCCCTACCCCTTCAATCACACCGGTATACATAGGAGACCGATCCATACCAGCACGAATAATGTCGTGAGTTCGCTCATTCGTATGGGTAATAAAACATTCAATTTGACGAGGATGCATAGCTCTATTTCCCATGTACGACATAACGGGCGTAGTGTCATCTCCGGGTTGTGCTTGCATTTGAGAAAAATCAACTGAACGTGCATCAATTCTAGGTGGTGTACCTGTTTTTAAACGATCAACTCGAAATGGCAGCGCGCGCAATTTTTCGGCCAAACCGATTGAAGGTGGATCTCCAGCTCGGCCACCAGAATGATTCTGTAAACCAATATGTATGATGCCACCTAAAAAAGTTCCCGCGGTTAATACAACGGTTTTGCTATTAAAACGAATACCAGTCTGGGTAATAACACCTCGAGCGGCACCGTCTTCAACAATAAGATCTTCTACGGATTGTTGGAAAAGCCAAAGATTTTCTTGGTTTTCTAATTTATAACGAATAGCCGCTTTATATAATATGCGGTCAGCTTGAGCACGAGTTGCTCGAACAGCTGGGCCTTTTCGAGAGTTCAAAGTACGAAATTGAATGCCGGCTTTATCGGTTGCCAACGCCATGGCACCGTCCAAAGCATCAATTTCTTTTACTAAATGGGATTTGCCAATGCCACCAATAGCAGGGTTACAGGACATTTGTCCTAAAGTTTCAATGTTGTGGGAAAGTAACAATGTTTTAACGCCCATACGTGCTGAAGCCAAAGCAGCTTCTGTACCAGCATGTCCACCACCAACCACAATCACATCAAAGCGACTCGGGAAATCCACAGGAACCTCGGTATTACTAAATAGAAAAATGAATGAAAAACGATCAACTATCGATAAGGCCGCTTAGTATATAGGCAAAATTCTAAAAAGAAAGTGAGCGAAATCTGATTTACCCGGTCATCAATATTAATATATATAAGTAGTATATAAGGTCTTTTGTTATTGTTATGTTTATATAGGAAGCAAAAATCTGTTAGTAAGTATTTTTTATACATATAAATCATATTGATACAGCGATAACATCTTGTTAACGACCCCCCTCTCTTCCTGTGTTGTGGGTAACCTATTCCTGTGTATAAAAGTACCACTTATACACGACCTGATTTTTACCTCTAAGTTGTTAAAAACTGTGCAAAACTTCTTATCAACCTATTACCATACTTATCAACAGGTGTTTTTTAAAAAATATTAGAATTTAAGTTACTGATTATTAACAGTTTAATTTATTTTATAAGCGTTTTTTTGCCTTTGTTTAAAAAAAACAATCCACAAGCAAAAAAATAAAAAAAACCTAATTAATTGTTTTTTTTATGACTTCAAAATGTGAATAGTTTCCATAGATGTAGGTTTTCAAAGGGTTTGAAGCATTGTGGAGAAAGAAAGACAATTTTTTAAAAATGCCACTCTGTGAATAAGTTAAATTTTTTGACTCTTTAAAAGTGACTTCAATGAAGGTTTACTGCCAGAATGAAGGCTCGTTTGTATAGAGCAATAAAAAATGGCTACTTGTCGGTCGGAAAGGAAGGCTGAATGAGTCGTGATTGATAGGAATGTAACTGACTAGCAATGAAGGCTCCTTCTTAGTGGGCGTGTCTTACAAAAAAGTCACGTAAAAATGAAGGTATGTTTTGAGGGGAGAAAGACAAATAAAAAAGCGCCCTCTACATTTGATAGAGAACGCTTTTTGTTGCTAGATTTTTGTTCCTAAGAAGAACGAAGAGATTTAACGATTAGCTGTTTTTAAGGCTTTTCATGTCAATGATAAAACGGTACTTCACATCGCCTTTTTTCATGCGTTTATAAGAGTCGTTAATATCTTGAATATTAATCATCTCAGCATCGCATTCAATATTATGTTCTGCACAAAAATCTAATACTTCTTGAGTTTCTGCGATACCACCAATCAAAGAGCCTGTCAGAATACGGCGCTTTAATACCAAATTTGCAGCATGAACAGCAGGTTCCATAGGCTCAATCAAACCTACTAAAATATGCATACCATCAACTTTTAAGCAATTTAGATAGGGGTTCAAATCATGCTGAACAGGGATGGTGTCTAGTAAAAAATCAAAATTCATCGCCGCTGCTTGCATTTGAGCATCATCGGTTGAAACAATAACGTGATCGGCGCCTTGTTTCTTTGCTTCTGCTATTTTACTTTCAGAGCGAGTAAAAATAGTGACTTCCGCGCCCAATGCTTTGGCGAATTTAACACCCATGTGACCTAAGCCGCCCATGCCTAGAATACCTACTTTATCGCCTGCTTTGACGCCGTAATGACGTAGTGGCGAATACGTGGTAACACCAGCGCATAATAATGGTGCCGCTTTACTGGCATCAAGTGCTTCTGGAATGGACAAAACAAACTCTTCACGGACCACAATATGATCAGAGTAACCGCCATAAGTTAAAGTACCATCGATTAAGTCTTTAAAACCGTAGGTTCCGACAAAGCTATTCTCGCAATATTGTTCCAAATCTTGCTTGCACGATGAACATGTTTGGCATGAATCGACCATGCAACCGACGCCAACTAAGTCACCGACTTTATACTTACTCACTTTATTACCAATGTCTGTAACTCGACCAACAATTTCATGGCCAGGAACGACAGGGTATTCACTTGGACCCCAATCACTTTCTGCCACATGGATATCTGAATGGCAGACGCCACAATAAAGAATGTCTATGTTGACGTCATTGTCTCGTAGATCGCGGCGTTCAAATGAAAATGGAACTAAAGGGGTTGTTGCTGATTTTGCAGCGTACGCTTTTGTTTGACTCATCAATGTTACTCCAGTGTTTAACATGAAATAGGTGACATCTAGTCTAGAGTAATTTTTCTCAATTTATGTTGTGCATTTTTGTTATAGTTTTGCCTATTCCTCTAAATAAAGAAAATTTAACTTTTCCTACACAATCTTGAGTGGATACTAAATTCATTGATTTTCATAGACAGGCGGATCGAACATGACCGATAGGAACTTAGTTGATTTGATCAAACCTCTGGTAATAGAGGATGGCTTTTTAGATACCTCAATTACCAATGTTAGATTAATGCGCAGTGAAAAATCATTTCCGAGGATGCCGCTTATTTACAGTCCAGGATTGACCATCATAGTTCAAGGTCGAAAAATTGGTTATTTAGGTGATCGTGAAATTCACTACAATTCGGGTCATTATTTAGTACAAACCCTTCCTTTACCTTTTGAATGTGAAACCTTTGCCAGTAAAGAAGAACCACTTTTTGGCGTGTCGATTAATATAGATCCTGCATTATTATCTGAGTTGGTTTCTGATACTACTGAAAGTGACTTGAAGCTGTCTGTACCTTATTTTCCCATGTCATCTGTTGCGATGAGTCCAGACATGGAAGAAGCCGTTAAACGGCTTATTAGAGCGCTACATGATCCAAAAACCGCAAAAACCATGGGACAGAGTCGAGTGAGAGAAGTCATTTTTGAAGCATTACAAAGCCCACAAGGCGATGCTTTACGGGCTCTTGTTGTAAACCAAGGCCGTTTTTCTCAAATTGTTCACTCTTTGAAACAGTTACAGCTGCAATTAGATCAAGAGGTGCGAATTGAGCAACTCGCTGAAAGCGCCAATATGAGTGTCTCCAGTTTTCATCATCATTTTAAAGCCATTGTTGGATCTTCTCCTCTGCAATATTTAAAGCGACTCCGCCTTTTGAAAGCGCAAATGTTACTTAATCAAGGTCACCTAAATGTTGGCCAAATTGCCTTAGTTGTCGGCTATAAAAGCATCCATCAATTTAGTCGAGATTATAAACGGTATTTTGGTGCGCCACCGACCAAAGACAAGCAAAGAGAAGAAGTGGCGGTGTGAATTAAATTATATAGAAATTTGATTTTAGTAGACGACTGGTCTAAATTTATTACTCTCGTGTTTTATCAGTATAGGTGTGGCAATTTGCACAATTTCATTAATGAACAAGATTTAATAATAAATGCTCCCAGCAAGCCTCGCCGAGGACGACCAAAAAAGCTGTCAGCTGATTCTGTTGATACGCGTGAATCTTTGTTAAGAGCAGGTATGTTAATGCTGACGGAAATCGGCTTTTCTCGAAGTGGTATTGACCCCATTTTAAAATCTGTAGGGGTTCCTAAAGGGTCTTTTTACCACTATTTTTCTAGTAAAGAGGAGTTTGGTCTTGCCGTTCTTCAGCGCTATCGTTGTTACTTTGAAGCCAAATTAGACTGTTTTTTATTAGATGAAGCTTTTTCTCCTTTAGAGCGATTACAACGGTTTGCAAAGGATGCTCAGGACGGTATTGTGCGACATGACTTTAAACGAGGCTGTTTAGTAGGTAATTTAGAGCAAGAATCACCGAATTTATCCGATGTGTTTCGTGAGCAGCTTCAAGAGACTTATCAAAGCTGGCAAATTCGTGTCGCTGCGTGCCTTCTGCTGGCATTGAAAGCGGGTGAGATTACCCTGCATAATTCTATTGAAGATACTTCTCAAGCGTTTTGGATTGGCTGGGAAGGTGCGGTTCACCGCACACGATTAATGAAAGACACTCAGCCCTTAAGTCTTTTCCTAGAATTCTTTATACAGGCGATTAAGGTGAAATAGCCTTGTTGTCCGCTGGAGCCAAGCATCATTACTTGGCTTTTTTTAGTTATTTAACTAGACGATCGGTCTAAAAGTGGAGGTAGTATGTTTAAAGGTGTATTGATTACTCAAGAAGATAAAAAAAATTCAGCGTCTGTGACAGAATTAAATGAAAGCCAGTTGCCTGAAGGCGATGTCTTGGTTGATGTTTATTACAGCACGTTAAATTATAAAGATGGCTTAGCCATTACTGGTAAATCCCCCGTTGTTCGATCCTTTCCTATGGTGCCTGGTATTGATTTGGTTGGCCAAGTGACTCAGTGTGACTCAGACGCTTTTTCTGAAGGGGATTGGGTATTATTGAATGGTTTTGGGGTGGGTGAAATGCATTGGGGTGGACTTGCTGAAAAAGCGCGCTTAAAAAGTGATTGGTTGATCCCGCTTCCAAAAGGTATAGAAGCTAAGCAATCCATGGCAATAGGTACAGCGGGCTACACCGCCATGCTTTCGGTTTTAGCCCTTGAAAAACAAGGTGTTGTTCCAGGTTCTGGAGAAATTCTTGTCACAGGTGCTAATGGTGGTGTGGGCAGCTTTGCGATTCGTTTGCTTAATCGTCTTGGTTATCACGTAGTGGCATCAACAGGGCGAATGGAAGAAGTTGATTATTTAAAAGCGCTTGGTGCGAGTGAGGTTATTAATCGCAGTACGCTTTCAGAGCCAGGTAAACCATTGCAAAGAGAGCGTTGGGCAGGCGTGATTGATTGCGTCGGCAGTCATACCTTAGCCAATGCTTGTGCGAGTACACAATATGGTGGTGTCGTAACGGCTTGTGGCTTAGCGCAAGGTATGGACTTCCCTGCGTCCGTCGCACCGTTTATTCTGCGTGGCGTCAAACTCATCGGCATCGACAGCGTTATGCGCCCTAAAGCGGATCGTATTGAAGCTTGGCAGCGTCTAAGTGAATTACTACAACCACAAGATTTTGATGTAATAAGCACAGAAATAGTATTAGAGGACGTTGTAGAAACAGCCTATAAATTGCTTGATGGCCAAGTACGTGGTCGAGTGATTGTCGTAATAAGATAGGTTCTGTGATGAAAGCAGCTTAGTTTATGGTCGAGTAAAAGTACGATCAGTGGTGCCATCTTGGCTGTTTTCCTTTCTCAACTTCAGTAACATGACTTCGCCTTTATTATTGATTGGAGCCTCAATGTACGTTTTAGACCCAGCTATCGCCATGCAAATAGTCAGCCGTACCATGAGTATTTTGGGACACAATGTGAATGTAATGAACAATCGTGGTGTGATTCTTGGCTCGGGCGATAATCTGCGTATTGGTGCTATTCATGAAGGGGCGTTATTAGCGATTACTCAAAATAGAGTGGTAGAAATTACCTTAGAAGCTGCATCAGGACTTATAGGGGTAAAACCCGGTATTAATTTACCTCTTCATTATCAAGGTCAAATTATTGGTGTTATTGGTATCACAGGGGAGTTCAAAGAAATAACGCCTTACGGGCAGTTATTAAAAATGACCGCTGAGATAATCGTTGAGCAAGCCAATTTACAAGACAAACTGCAATGGGAAAATCGCCAAAAAGAAGAGTTTATTCTGCAATTGATTAAAGGGGATTTCCGAGATAAATCCCAGCTCATCGAATGGGCTTCTCAATTAGGTATTTCACTTGAAACGCCTAGAGTTGCAGCGATTATAGAAGTGAGTGACATAAACTCTAAAACTTTGAATAACGGTCATGATGCGAACAATCTGAAAGAGGTATTACACCTTCTACAGTATCCTGAGCGTGGAAATTTAGTCGCTATGACGTCTCTGAATCAACTGGTTATTCTAAAACCCGCTTTTCTAGATGGACATAACTGGGATCCTACCCTAGAAAGTGCGCGTATTGATGAACTCTTAAAACGTTTACCTCATCATATCAAAGGCTGTACAAAAATTGCCCTAGGGCATTATTTTCCAAATATAGATGGCATAGCGCATTCCTATCAAACGGCTCAGGAAACCTTGGTCATTGGTAAGCAGTTTAACAATGAAGAGAGGAAGTATTTGTTTGAGGATTATTCTTTGCAGGTTTTATTATCTGGTCTTAAACACAATTGGCGTGGTGAGATTTTATCTAGTCATTACCAACAACTTCAATCCGCTGATAATAAAGGATCGTTACGAAAAACGCTCGCTGCCTACATTACTCATTTTGGGGATTTACAGCAGTGTGCTAATGCCTTACACATTCACCGTAATACATTGCGGTATCGCTTAGATAAAATTCAACACATTACCCAATTAGACATTCATGCATTAGATGGTCTTTTTAGACTCTATTTAGGCCAATTAATTGCGGATTAAATGACAGTAAAGTTACTTATTGAGAGTATAAAATCCGATAATTTTGTGCAAATGAACAAAAAAAGCATACAAAAGAACGTTATATCCAGCTAAGTGGCTAAAGCTTAAGTCGGCTGTTTATTGAATAATAAAAGTCCTTAAAATTGGTGTTATTGACTCCAAAAACTAAAAATAAAAAGGACAGACTCAATGAATTTAGTACTTATCTTGATAGGGGTAATCGCCTTTATCGTACTGGCAACGTCCAGATTTAAACTTCATCCTTTCTTAACCCTGATATTAGCGGCGTTTATTGCAGCGTTTGCTTATGGTTTACCTAGCAGTACCATTGCTAAAACGATTACATCAGGCTTTGGCGGGATTCTTGGGTACATAGGACTAGTGATCGTCCTAGGTACGATTATTGGAACCATTTTAGAAAAAAGCGGTGCAGCCATTACCATGGCCAATTGCGTTATTAAGCTTCTAGGAAAACGCTTTCCTACTTTAACCATGTCCTTGATTGGTTATATCGTTTCCATCCCCGTGTTCTGTGATTCTGGCTTTGTTATTTTAAACTCATTGAAACAGTCCATGGCAAATCGCATGAAAGTTTCCAGTGTGTCTATGAGTGTGGCTCTGGCCACTGGGCTTTATGCGACACATACCTTTGTACCGCCAACGCCTGGTCCTATTGCGGCGGCAGGGAACTTAGGCCTAGAGTCAAATTTGGGTTTGGTTATCTTAGTGGGTATTTTTGTCGCTGCTGTTGCGGCTTTGGCGGGAATGTTGTGGGCAAATCGCTTTGCTAATATCGAGCCTGATGGCGAAGGCGCGGATGAACTAAAAACTCAAAATGAAGATTACGAAGCGTTAAAACAAAGTTACGGTGCGCTGCCAAGCCCATTTAAAGCCTTTGCGCCGATCTTTGTACCTATTTTATTAATATGTTTTGGATCTATTGCTGGTTTTCCTTCCGCACCTCTGGGAAAAGAGACTTTATATGATGCATTAGTGTTTTTAGGACAACCTGTAAATGCCTTGTTAATTGGCCTGTTTTTATCTTTATTGCTGTTAAAAAGTGATAAAAAAATAGAAGAGTTTAGCGAGCGCATTAGCCAAGGTTTGGTTGTTGCTGCTCCTATTTTATTAATCACAGGTGCCGGTGGTGCCTTTGGTGCGGTTCTTAAAGCGACGCCGATTGGTGAATTTCTTGGTACGTCATTGTCTGCGCTTGGTATTGGTATCTTTATGCCATTTATTGTCGCCGCAGCGTTAAAGTCAGCACAAGGGTCTTCTACGGTCGCTTTAGTCGCAACATCGGCTTTGGTTGCGCCTATGTTGGGTGACATTGGTTTAGCCAGTGAAATGGGCCGCGTATTAACCGTAATGGCTATTGGTGCGGGTGCTATGACGGTTTCTCATGCCAATGATAGTTTCTTCTGGGTAGTGACTCAATTTAGCCGTATGAGCGTATCACAAGCTTATAAAGCGCAAACGATGGCGACCCTGATTCAGGGCGTCACTGCAATGTGCCTTGTGTATGTTCTTAGCTTGTTCTTACTCTAAAGGATTACTTTTGCGCTTATCTTGGCGAACGAATAGGCGCATTTCTTGCTTTGATTGATTCAAAAGCTCAATGACTCAAAAGGACAAGTATGAAAATTATTATTGCACCGGATTCTTTTAAAGAAAGCTTAACTGCGCTTGACGTCGCTATCGCGATTGAGACGGGCTTTGGCCATGTCTTTCCTGAGGCAGAATACATCAAAGTGCCGATGGCAGATGGCGGTGAAGGCACGGTGCAATCTATGGTCGACGCGACGCAAGGTCATTTGGTCTATCTTGAAGTGACAGGACCGCTGGGCAATCAAGTTAAGGCGCAATATGGCATTTTGGGTGCGGAGGACGATCAAGAACCGACAACTGCCGTGATCGAAATGGCGTCTGCTTCTGGTTTGCATTTGGTGCCGCGGGATCAACGTAAACCTTTCTATACCACCAGTTTTGGTACTGGTGAATTGATAAAAGACGCACTTGATCGGGGCATAAAACACATAGTGCTTGGATTGGGTGGCAGTGCTACGAACGATGCCGGTGCAGGTTTAGCTCAAGCGCTTGGCATTCAATTTAAAGACGATAAACAGCAAGAATTGCCGTTTGGTGGAATTGCATTGGCGCAATTGAGTTATGTTGATGTGAGCCAAGTACACCCTCTTTTGGCTGGATGTCGCTTTGATGTTGCGTGTGATGTCGATAACCCCTTGTGCGGTGAACGTGGTGCGTCTGCTATTTTCGGGCCGCAAAAAGGCGCCACGCCCGATATGGTCGAGCAATTAGACAAGTCGTTAGCCCATTTCGCGGATGTTTTAGTACAACATGGTTTTGATGATTACCGATTAGATTCCGGTGCAGGTGCTGCAGGCGGTATGGGATTGGGCGCGAAAGTCTTTCTCAATGCGACACTAAAACCGGGTATCGAGATTGTTATGGAAACCGTCGGCTTAGCTGAAAAGCTTCAAGGCGCAGATTTGGTCATTACTGGTGAAGGTCGAATCGATGGCCAAACGGTATTTGGAAAAACCCCAATGGGCGTGTTGAAACAAGCCAACGCAAATGGGGTTCCAACCATTGGTATTGCTGGTAGTTTGGGAACAGATGCAGAGGCTATTTTGGCCCATGGCATGCTGGCTATTTTTCCGATTATTCCCGCGCTGGATAGTCTTGATAACGTGCTAGCTCAAGCGAAAATTAACCTGATCAATTCATCACGAAACATCGCCGCCGCCATTAAATTAGGACAAGGCCAGTTCGGAAAAAAGCCTTAGCGCCTTCCAACTAAGGCGCTGTCTTAATGACTACTTCCCAATACAAAACGAGCCAAAGATGCGGCCAAGCAAGTCATCACTGGTAAACGCGCCGGTGATTTCACTCAGGGCTTGTTGCGCTTCTTTGAGATCTTCTGCCAGTAATTCCCCTGCGCCGTAGCCGTGAAGTTGCTCGTCCCCCGCGTCTAAAAAGCGTTTTGCCTTGTTGAGCGCTTCGATATGTCGACGACGAGCGATAAAACCGCCCTCTGTCGTGCTGTCGAAGCCCATAACCTCTTTTAGGTGATCGGTAAGATCATTAATGCCATCACCTGTTTTAGCTGACAAGGAGATCACAGGGACGCCTGAGACCATTTCGATTCCAGTGCTTTCTTTGGTTAAATCGACTTTATTTCGAACTAATGTTAAATGCTGAGTACCGCCGAGTTTTTCCATGAACTCTGGCCAAATCTCGCTTGGGTCTTTTGAATCAATAGATTGGCTATCGACCATCATTAAAATACGATCGGCTTTGCTGATCTCGTCCCACGCGCGCTGAATACCGATGCGCTCTACTTCGTCTGGGCTGTCGCGCAAGCCAGCGGTGTCGATAATATGCAGCGGCATACCATCTAGATGAATATGTTCGCGCAAGACGTCACGCGTTGTGCCTTCTATGTTGGTCACGATGGCGGATTCTTTCCCTGATAAGGCGTTTAGCAAGCTGGATTTTCCGGCGTTTGGACGTCCTGCGATTACGACGTTCATGCCTTCACGAATCAAGGCGCCTTGGTTGGCTTCTTTTAAAACGGTTTGCAGCTTGGCTTGAATCCCAGCCAATTCCGCGGCGACTTTGCCGTCACCGATGAAGTCGATTTCTTCTTCTGGGAAATCGATGGCGGCTTCCACGTAAATACGCAAATGAATCAGGGCTTCGACCAGTTCGTCAACGCGTTTTGAAAAGGCACCCTGCAAGGAACGCAGTGCGCATTTAGCCGCTTGTTCAGATGTACTGTCGATCAGATCGGCAATGGCTTCCGCTTGGGTTAAGTCCATTTTGTCGTTCATGAAGGCGCGTTCTGAAAACTCTCCTGGGCGGGCTAAACGTGCACCAAGGGCAACGCAATGACTCAACAACATGTCCATAATCACTGGACCGCCATGTCCTTGTAGTTCAAAAACATCTTCGCCTGTGAAGGAGTTTGGCCCAGGGAAATACAGCGCTAAGCCCATGTCGAGCTGATCGTCGCTGGCGTCTTTGAAGGGGACGTAATGGGCGTAACGAGGTTTAGGTTCAAAGCCGACGATCTGTTTGGCAATCGCGAGGCTTTTTGGGCCAGATAAACGAATTATCCCTACGCCACCTCGGCCGGGAGCGGTGGCTTGTGCGGCGATCGTGTCTTGGTCTGTGGCGTATTGGAAATCGGTCATAATCAAACTCTGTGCGGTGAACTGGAAAAAGGAATGAGTAGAAATTATCGCCATTGTCTATTAGCAGGGAAATCATGGCAATCTAAACGTAAAAAAGGCCTCCCATTGGGAAGCCTTTTTTTATCGAAGAGCAGATTAACGCGAGTACGTTACACTTCTCGTTCGATACGTTTGGTAATGATGTACTGCTGTATGATCGACAAGCTGTTGTTGGTTACCCAGTACAGAACGAGACCAGCAGGGAACCATAAGAAGAAGAAGGTAAATGCGATAGGCATAATCTTCATGATTCGAGCTTGCATTGGGTCTGGAGGCGTAGGGTTCAACATTTGTTGTCCCATCATACTTAGACCCATCAAGATAGGCAGTATGAAATACGGATCCATTACCGCTAAATCATTGATCCAAAGGAAGAATGGTGCATGACGTAACTCAACCGATTCCATCAATACCCAGTACAAAGAAAGGAAAACTGGCATTTGAACCAAAATAGGTAAGCAGCCACCCAGAGGGTTAATCTTCTCTTTTTTGTACAGCGCCATCATGGCTTGCGACATCTTCTGTCTATCATCACCATACTGTTCTTTCAGTTTAGCAATTTCAGGACCGAATTTACGCATTTTCGCCATTGAACGGTAGCTTGTGGCAGACAACTTGAAGAAGATGGCTTTCACACAAACAACGATCAAGATAATGGCAATACCCCAGTTAATCACGAAAGATTGGATCAAGGTTAGCAACCAGAATAGTGGTTTAGCCAACCACCACAACCAGCCGTAATCGACAGTCAAATCTAGGTTTTCAGCGGTACTTTCAAGATGATCTTGTAGTTTTGGGCCAACGTAGAACGTTGAACTCAAAGTACCTTGTTTACCAGGTGCAATTTCAACAGGAGAACCCGTGAAACCGATGATGTTGAAATCACCATTTGTACGTGCTTGCAAGGTTACTTTTTGACCTTGTTCTGGAACCCAAGCGGTCACAAAGTAATGTTGCAGTACGGCAATCCAACCTTTTGTTGTGGTTGTTTTGACCGGTTCTTCTTTCATATCCGAAAAAGATATTTTGTTGTACTTGTTTTGCTCATCCGATAGCGCACCACCTAAATAAGGCTGTAGGCCCATGCTGGTAGCTTGGCTTGGATCTGGCGTGTTATCACGCTTGATCTGCGCAAACAAATTACCACGCCATGTTGAAGACGTCGTATTGTCTACAGTGATCAATTGGCGAATACGGTATTTGCCTTTCATGAAGCGGAAGGTTTTTGTGTATTTCACACCTTTCGCATCAGTGTAATACAGATTCACATCAAGTGAGTCTTCACCGTCAGCCAAATTATAAGACGTCTTTTCTGCTTGGTAAACTGGGCGACCTTCGGTAGAAGCATCGGGACCATTTTGACCAACCAAGCCGCTTTGCGTCACGTATGTGCGCTCAGGGCCGTCTTCTAAGATAACAAAAGGATCAGGTTTGTCTAATTCTTTTTTGTACTGAAGAAGTGCTGCTTCAACAAGGTCACCGCCAATAGGGTTAATAGCAACACGTAATGTATCGGTTGTTACTACAATCAATTTCCCAGGTGCAATATTAGTTGCACTTTGCGGAATTTCGATATTGGCATCGGTCGTCGTGCTTTGAATTGCCAAAGGCAAATCATCGCTCATTTGAGTGTTTGTCTCAGATTGAGATTGAGAGCTTTGAGCTACGCTTTGAGTGGACTGAGGACCATAATCTTGGCTCCACTGTAGAAACAGTAGGTAGCCACTGATAAAAAGCGCACCCCATAAAAAGTAACGTCTGAAATCCATGGTATTCAACTAATTTGTTTGGTTGGACAATAGGTTCACAGAACCCTGATTAAAATCACGCGCTATTAAACCAGCCTTTGGCAGTTTTTTCAGCCTATTTCTGCTTAGAGTGATCGCGTTTTTTATTTTGAGTGGGTTTTAGTGCTTTTTTCGCCAGTTGATCCCATGCTTTTTCCAAGCGTTTGTGCAGATCAGGGTTGTCTAACTCTTTAATACCTTGTCGTGCTAGAAAAACAATGTCTAGACCTTCAAGGAGCGTTTTATTATGGCGAAAGGAATCCCGTACCAAGCGTTTGATACGATTCCTGCCCACCGCACGTTTATCCGTTTTCTTAGACACAATAAGACCCAACCGTGTTTGGTTATCATCTCGTTTTCGTGCCAATAAAAGGAATTCGCCTGCGAAGACTTTGGAGGATGTGTCATTAAAGACGGATTGATAATCCCCGGCATTCAGTAGTCTGACATGCCGGGGAAAACAATAATCGGTCATCAGCGGTTTTATGCGCTTAATACCTTGCGGCCGCGGGCACGACGGCGAGCGACAATTTGGCGTCCGCTTTTAGTTGCCATACGAGCACGGAAGCCGTGGTTACGTTTGCGTTTCAAAACGCTAGGTTGGAAAGTTCTTTTCATCTTTATTCTCTCACTGAATGCAGTGTTTGAGTTTTGAGGGTTAGCGACCGCCAAGCCTCTACAATTGATCGTCAAATCAGGGCGCGGATTTTAGTGCCTTTCTCTGGTTAATTCAATGCTTAACACAGTTTTATTATTTAAAAAATGACCTTCTAAAGTATTAGACACTTACGCACAGAGTTTTACCCTATTGGTGGATAAACGACATTAGAATATTTTTTGTTATCCACAGGGATAGTTTTTACTTTGCGAATGTACATAAAAATCAAAAAGATAATTCTACTCACCCTTGTGCATAACGTAAAAATAATTCACTATAAACATGTGCATAACCTATCAATTTATACACATATAAAAACGTTATCTACGGGTGTGTATAACATTGGCTGTTATTAACATTTCTTTCTTTTCGGCTGAGTTGTTCCATTTTTTCTATTTATGTGTGGATAACTTCAAATGGGCGAGGTAAAATCCGCTTCTTATCTGTCACTCAACCAGGGAGTACGTCTACA